>QQUD01000901.1 GCA_008501785.1 Chloroflexota bacterium | reverse complement strand
CACAGAAAAATCATCGGGCAATTCATCGACCTCATAACCCAACATGCGCTTCCAACCCGGCGAATAATAAATCTCGTTGGTGACTAGATTCCAATCATAAAGGCCATCTTGGGTAGCTTCCATCGCATATTGGAATCGCTGCTCGCTTTTCAGCAATTCTTCTTCAGCGAGCTTTTGTTGGCTAACGTCTTTTGAGATTATCTGAACACCAATGATTTTGTTGCCCGCATCTCGCACTGGGTGAAAAGTCGATGACAGATACATTCCTCCAGGAGGGAGTTCCAAATAATCATACTGTTCTGTCGATTTGCCTGACGTGATCGTGCGATCTAATCTCTCTAGCAATAAATCAGCCATTTCATGATCAAGAAAGTCTCTAAGAGACTTATCGACAAAGTCTGCTGGTATGCCACCGAGATTACGAGCACCCTTCTCATTAATCAATATTACCCGACCACTCAGGTCATAATAAGCAATTCCATCCCCCAAACTTTCAAAGAGTAATTTGTGTTTTTCAACGCTTTCCTTTAAAGCTTTTTCGGTATTGATACGTTCCTGGTTTTTTATATGCAGCTTGCGGTTTTCTTTCTCAAGCAATAAGACTTTTTGCTGAAGTTCTTCGATTTGTTTGTTTGGTTGATGAATGGGCATCATTCCTCTCGATAGGATCTATCATTTTGGCGGTTATTTATGATTATACTCGTAATTATTTCCTTTGAATGGCGTAAAAATCGTCTGTTTTCTATATGACGAATTGATTTTAGCAGATGGTTGATGAGGGAGAAGTGAATTAGGATGAAATGATTGGGAGATAACGGCCGTTAATTTTTTCTCTCTACCTTTTGCGTCATCATGGAATTCTACGGTGTTAACTTATGTTGTGTGAAAAAGTCCTTTGCTTTGTCAGACAATGGGGACGACTTTCTGGTGTGCTCACTTATTTGCACAATGACAGTTTCGGCCGTGGCCACACAGCGCCCATTTTGAAACAAACCTTGATAGAAGCTTACAGAACTATTGCCAACCTTCGTGACGCCGGTGCCAATGTCAATCTGCCCGGGCCAGTTGACTTCGGCCACAAAATTCAAACTGAGACTAACAATAACAAAGGACGCATTGTCTGCCGTTAATAAGTTTTGTACATTATAGAGAAACTCGACGCGGCCGGTTTCTAAATAGGTAGAAAAGGCGGCATTGTTCACATGCCCCTGCCGATCGGTATCGCCATAACGCACTTTGTCAAAGGTTTTGAAAGGAAAGTCTTCGATTGTTATCGGCATTTTCGACATCTCATTCATTGTGTTGCCCTCTTTGCGACAACGGCTATGACCTTAGTATTGCGCGGCATTCGTTCGTGTGCAAATATGGTTTGGACCTTTGGGGTCTAAAAACTACTCCGCACCCGCGTCACGGAGTAATTTGAGGATGCTTTCGGCACGTTTGCCTTTGGCAAAATCGATTACGCGCCGCTCGGGCAGCGGCTTGCCATCGTAGTTTTGACCAGCCGCCACCACATGATTCACATCTGCCCCCGACTGAATCAACAGTTTGGTCATTCGCACATAGCCTGATCGAACCGCGAAAACCAGAGGTGTCCACCCACGCATTGCCACGTAAATACCTGGGCCAGAATGCACCGCGTTCACATCCGCGCCCTGTTTGAGCAGCAGCTTTGCCAGGTCCATAAAGTTATTTTCGGCAGCAATCATGAGCGGTGTGTAGCCGCTGCTGCCAGATTCGTTGGGTTCGTTGCCAACCATCAGCAGATATTCGGCGACGCGTTTACGGCCGTTTGTCACCGCTAGATTAAACGCTTTACGGCCGTCATAAATCTGCGCGTGTACATCAGCCCCTTCAGCAACCAAAAATTTGACCATATCCAAATGCCCTGAACTTGCAGAAGTGGTCAGCGGCGTGCCGCCGTGATGGTCCGCTGTGTTCACATCAGCGCCTTTATCAATCAGTTTTCGTGCAACTGCCAGATGCCCATGATTGGCTGCCCACCAAAGTGGCGTTTGTCCGCGTGTGCGGTCTGGTGTGTGTTTTGCAGGGCGTTTGTGGTTCACGTCGGCTCCCAGGTCAATCAGGTAGTCGGCCACATCGAATCGTTTGCGCATCAGCGCCATCATCAGCGCCGAACAGCCATCGTAGTTGCCGCCACCAATGGTGACGTTGATGTTGGCACCGTCAGTGAGGGCTGTTTTAACGGCCGTTAACTCCCCCACCGTCGCCGCATCCATCAACCGCTGATTCGGCGACTTGGTTTCATCAATTTTCTGCGCTGGTTTCGGTGCCAGTTTTTCGGGTTCAGGCACAGGTTTAGCCGCCAAACCATTTTTGCGCAGCACTTCTTTTACGTCGTGGGCCAACAGCTTGCGGTCGTTGTAATAGGTCATAAACCGATCATACTTTTCATCCATAAAGCCCAGCGCGACTGCCTTTGCCAACTCCACCCATTCATCCCCCTCAGCCATCGGTGCTCGCAAAAAATCGAGCATCATCTTTTGCATATCGGGATGGTATTGATCCTGCATCACATCCACCAGCGCCCGTTTTTGCTGCCAACTGTCCAGCCGCCAGTATAGTGCAATCAATGGTTCGATATCTTCTGGCTGCACAAAGCCGCGAGCTTCCTCAATTGAATCAAAATCGTCACCCTCGATAATGGGTAAAAAGCGATTGATTGTTTGCGAATGATCGGGTTGTGGGTCACTTTTTTGATTTGTTAATCGGTTTCTCAGACGGTTGAACCAATTTGACATAGGCTTATGCTCCGTTTTGGAAGTTCATTATAATGGAAAAGTTGTGATTCAGGCGTAGGAGGCTTGTTTACAGCAAAATTTTTTGAGATAGGAGACATGCTATGAAAACCTTAGTGCATTTATCGATGGCGGAATTGGAAGCGGGATTAGATGAGATTCGGCAATCACCAAAGGATAACGGACTGTTAAAGATGATTGTAAAACGGCCGTCTTCCAACAACCGCGTTGTCCTCAGCGAAGGCGAACTCTCGCTCAGCGAAGGACTCGTTGGTGATTGCTGGAAAGAGCGCGGCAGCGGTCGCACACCAGACGGTTCATCTCATCCAGAGATGCAGCTCAACATCATGAACAGCCGTGTTATTGATTTGCTGGCACAAGATAAGGAACGGTGGGAACTGGCTGGTGATCAGCTATTTGTTGATTTAGACTTGAGTGTTGACAATTTGCCACCGGGGACGCAGTTGAGGGTGGGAACGGCCGTTATCGAAATCACCGACCAGGTTCATGCTGGATGTGATAAATTTGCAACTCGCTTTGGCCGGGACGCACTCAGATTTGTGAATGGCCCCACGTACAAATCGCTCAAACTGCGCGGACTGAATGCAAAAGTTGTGCAGCCAGGAATTGTGCGTGCTGATGATGTTGTTTCGAAAGTGAACTGAGTTCGATTTAATTTGGTTATTGTGAACGGCCGTTTCCAGAAACGGCCGTTGTTATTCCCAACAAAATATAAATCGTGCCCGCCATTCTCTTTTGAAAACGCGCAACCCGCACATTTCCCGATAAAAACTGTCCCGCCGTCCCCGCAATCAACGCATAAATACCATCACTCACAATAGCCATTCCCACAAAAAGAGCACCCAAAAATAAGATTTGTGGAGCCACTGGTTCCACAGATGGAGATACAAATTGTGGCAAAAAAGCAAAGAAGAATAGGGCGGTTTTCGGATTCAAAACATTGACAATCACAAACAGTCCGGCGATCACCCTTTCGTTATCGACCACGTACTTCAGCCGGACTGTACTAGTCAGAGCTTATTTAGAACACAGTTTTTCTGTGTAGTTTTTTATACCCAATGAGCTTTTTGTTTCGGAAAACCAGGGGGCTGGCTTTTACTTCTACGTGGAACCTACCATATTTCTTAAGAACGAGAATTAAATAACTTGCTCGTTTAGATTGGTTCAATCTTCGGAGATTGAACCAATCTTGACTAACTTATTTGAGTGTCATCTACGGTTCATTCTATTTTACAATTACTCAAGCTATCAATGACTTGGCCATTGAAACGGCTTGACTGGCATCTTGAGCGTAACCATCGGCACCAATGCGTTTGGCATAATCGACCGTTACTGGCGCACCGCCTACCATAATCTTGGTATTGTCACGCAGTCCAGCGGCTTCAATTGCTTTTACGGTTCCTTCCATGCTGGTTAATGTGGTGGTCAACAATGCTGACAACCCAATGATATTTGCGCCATCTTGCACAGCTTCGACAAATTGAGCTGGGGTTACATCGGTTCCCAAATCATTAATCTCAAATCCGGCTCCTTCCAACATCATCGCTACCAGGTTTTTGCCAATATCGTGCAAGTCGCCTTCAACCGTACCCAGCGCGACTTTGCCAATTGGCTCAATGCCAGAATCGACCAGATGGGGTCGCAGTTTTTCTAAGCCAGCTTTCATTGCTCGCGCAGCAATCAACATCTCGGGTACAAAATATTCGCCATCCTCAAAGAGTTGTCCGACCTCTTCCATGGCAGCAATCATGCCTTCATGCAAAATTTTCTCAGCCGCAATGCCGCTATCTAAAGCAGCTTGTACCCCTTCTGGCACAGTCTTCATATCACCATCTAAAATTGCATCAAAAATTTTGTCTAGAACATTTTCCATCTCACACCTCTATTTTGTGAGGTGCAACGCACTTAGGAAAGTGCAATGCACCTGGACTCATTATTCATAAACACAATTCCGCGCTTCATCTGCAAACGCGGCTAATAATTTCGGATCAGCATCAAAAAAGTGGTCAGACGGGCTGAGGATGTAGCCGCCACCTACTCCGGCTGCGGCAAAACAGCGCTTAACGGCCGTTCTCGTCTCTTCCTCACTGCACCCCACAAAGTAATGGTGCTGGTCAAACCCACCAATCATACAAACCTTAGTTCCAATTCGCTGCTTCGCTTCTGCTAATCGCGCATCCCCACCCATGTCTGGGGGTGTAAACGTCTCCATCGCATCCGGATTCATTGCCGCAATGTCTTCTAAAATCCGCATCATGCCGCCACAAGTATGGTACGCAATCCGCTGTCCGGCTTCGTGCGCTAATTCTATCAGCTTTGTGTCATATGGAGCCACAAATTTCCTAAAAATCTTGGGAGAAATAACTGTGTTTGATGCATCGCCGCCACCTAGCTCTAATAAATCATACTTTGCCCCTGTCAGCGAACGCACATACGTCTCTTTGCGACGGTAAAGTATACGCAGCAGTTCATGTACCCAATCAGGATCATCAAACGTTGCCAGAATCA
>QQUD01000191.1 GCA_008501785.1 Chloroflexota bacterium | reverse complement strand
GTAAATATCAACGCGCTCATCACCGGGTTTGCCCAATGCTTGCTCAGGCGACATGTATGAAGGGGTGCCAATCAATGCACCTGTGGCTGTGTAGGCCATTGATTGATTGCCGACTAGTTTTACAATACCGAAATCAGTGAGAATTGCTTTGCCCGTTTCGTCGAGCATGATATTGGCCGGTTTGATGTCTCGATGCACCATTTGAAAACGATGTGCATAAGCCAGCGCATTTGCCATTTCGGTGCAAATGCGAATCGTTTGCTCCAGCGTCATCTTTTTGCCATTGGCGGCCATTTCGTCTAGCTTTTCTTTGAGTGTGCCCCCGCTGATGAACTCCATGACCAGGTAGTAGCTGTTTTCGCCATAGACATCAAAGTCATATACACCAACAATGTTGGGATGGCTTAATTTTGCCATTGCCTGAGCTTCACGTTGGAAACGATTCAGGAAATCTTCTTCCGTGATCAAAAAGGCATGCATCACTTTGATGGCGACATAGCGGTCCAGGTTTTTTTGGTAGCCTTTGTAGACTTCCGCCATACCCCCCTTACCGAGTCGCTCTACAATCTCATATTTACCGATGGTCTTACCGGATAGCGTATCACTCATGACTTCATTTTATTGAATAGGTCTTAAAATAATGCTTATGTCAGCTAGTATACCAGTTTATTTGTAAGAAGAAATGGGAGATGGGAATGGTAAGCGGAAACAGTAAACAGCCAACGGACAACGGACAACAGACAACGGTGATCGAATTACAGAATCCTGCAAAACGATTTCCGACAATCCATTACCGATTACTGCTTACCGACTTCCGATTACTCTCCCGAAATGGCGTTCAATTCCTCGCGGCAAACGCAGGCTTCTTTGGTGATGCCACCTCGAATCAGGAATCCATCGTATTCGGTGCCGGTGCCTTGTGAAACCCAGCCGCCCATATCGAATGGAACGTTGTTGTCGGCGGCAATCCAACGGCCGTTATATGACCGTGCCACATGCAAATGGGTGCCATTTGAAAAGCCCCCTTCGCATGACGGATGTCCGAGCGGGTCACCTGTTTGCACCCAGGTACCAGCGGGAATGCGGTCGCGTGTTTCCAGGTGCATGTAGGTGATAGCCCAACCTGTGCCCGCATAGCCGTCGCCATCTGTGTCGATGACGACTGCGCCAAAGCCGCTGCGGGTAACGAGTCCATCACTCATGGCACGGACCCAGTAGTCTGATTGCACACAGCCTAACTGATCAGATTCTGGCACAAAATCGAGCGCCGCCCAGGCTGAACCAGTTGCCCATCCACCGTGTGGACCTCCTGTGAAGTACCACGTTTCGTTGCTGGCCCAGGGCAGTTGCAGCGGTGGTTGCATTAAATTGGGGGGCAGCAGGGGGTCTATTGTGTAGGCAAATGGATTCCCGAAGAGCCGGTTGAAGGTGGCGAAAAAGCCTGATTCGCTGACATCTTGCTGCCAGGATTCGTAGGTAGCGTTGGTGTGTACACCTAAGACGCGCTGCATGCCGACAGTGCCGTGGTTGATGTCGGCAGCAAAGGCAACACGGGTGTTGTCGCTGATGCTAAAGCTGTTGAGATTGCCTTCAGAACGGCCGTAATACCCCCAGTTCATCTGATTAGCCGCCCAACTAAGTTGCGCGTACAATCCTTTAGATTTATTGTTTACATAACCCAGCGGGAAATCCTCATCACCCCCGGTTTGCTGTGTGACCCAACCTGAGCGATATTCGAGCAATGCCAGCAGCAGGCGCGGATTGACACTGTAGCGGTTGGCGACCAGTGAGACGATTTCGGGACCGGGTAAGATTTGGCCTTCGACTTCTTGTTGGTAGGTGAGAAGACGGCCGTTATGCCACGTCACAAACGCCCGCACATCGAACCCTTGCGTAGATGGGCCATACACCAGCTCACTGTCGGGAATAACTTTGAAACTGGGTGCAAACAGGGTCACATCTGTTGGAATGCGTAAATCTTGCCCGACAAACAGCAAATCAGCTTGTTCTAGCTGGTTAATAGACAACAGTTCTTCCAGGTTGGAACCGTACTGTTGGGCAATGTACCCCAGCGTGTCACCTGCGGTGACAGTGTGAATAAGGAAGTTGTCTTCGCCTGCGGCAACTGGATGTGGCGGGTCTGGTGTGGGAATGCCAGCGTAGGTGGGCAATGATGTTCCGGCGATGTTTGGCTGCTGCAAAATGGGAGTGGGTGGGGCCGGAATGTTGTTGGGATTGGTATCTAATGCCGATGTCGGCGGTGGTAGTTGCTCGACTGTGGGCGTACTAGCATCGACGGCGGGATCGGGCCGTTCGCAGCCCACAAGCAGGAAAATGATGGACAACAGCAGCAAGGTGTATATTTGGAAGCAGGCGCACTTTTTCATGTGCGCCTGATTGTATCTCAAATTGGGGGAGGGGGAGAAACGGCCGTAACGGTAACGGCCGTTCTTCCCTCTCATTTATGGATTTACAATCATAGGTAAATAGATTGCCTCATCTTGATTAGGATTGCCTGTGGGGTTTAGCGCATCAAATGCCCATAGCTCCTCCCCAGTGGTGTTATCTTCTGCAACAAAAAACAGCTTGCCCGACGCTTTATAAAAGCCTCTTTTGGGAAAATAATAATAACCGTAATAGTCACTAAACCATACTTGACTTCTAACATATTGGAGATCAGTAAGACGGTTTGTTCCTAAAGATGTCCCATCTGTAACCCATACCTGATAGCCATGAATACCGTCATCCGCAAAAAAGAATATTTGATTGTTATATTCGGTAAAACCGTGTGGGGTGGAGCTAGTTGAACCGGTAGATAGATCAGCAATTTGCACTGTACCGGCTGCTGTGCCGTCGCTTTTCCACAATTCTCTGCCGTGTGTGCCATCATCCGCACAAAAATAAAGCATGCCATTGATCGAAGCAGGATATGAGAAAGCTGATTTGTAACCGGAATTAATATTTACAATTAGCTCTGTGCCTGCTGCTGTGCCATCACTTTTCCATAATCCTCGATTATTCATCCTATCCGAAGCACCAAAATACAATGTATTATTGTGAACAATGATAGCGCCTGGATATCCTGATTGCTCACCAGGGACTATATCGACTACCAGGGTTGTGCCAGCTATGGTACCGTCACTTTTCCAAAGTTCATCACCATATCCCGCAGCTTCGGCATTAAAGAAAACCTCTCCGTTATAGACAGTGACATCACTAACATCGGAATATTCTTCATACTCCTTCAGCAATAGGGTACCCGCTTCAGTGCCATCACTCTTCCATAACTCATTGCCTTCCACAGAAAAAAAGAGATTGCCATTCACGACATCAAATAATTCAAACTCGGGGTCGCCGGATGATGATGGCCAAAAATCTTTTATCATGTAGGTACCGTCTGCTGTTCTATCACTAAACCATAAACTTCTTCCATGTTCGTTATGATCTGCTAAAAATAGAATGTCATTATCATCCAATCCTGTAATGCCCCATTGTGGATTCCAACCAGGAGACTCTTTAATCAATCTTGTATTTTCAGATGTACCATCACTCATCCACAAACCACCGTTTCCTGCAAAAAACACGTGTGAACCAACAGTTTCCATATATTGTGGATTACCATTGTGAATACGATCAGGATCGTCAATGCCTATATTATTTAGCAGCGAAGTGCCAAGTGATGTGCCATCACTTTCCCACAATTCCCGTCCATAGGTGCTTTCATAGGCACCAAATAAGATCTTATCGTTCAGGATGACAATATCCTCAGGAAAAGATCCGTCATTCATTTCGTTAATATTTTTTACCTGATAGGTACTTGCTGTGGTGCCGTTGCTGCGCCAAAGTTCAACACCACCTTCCAAACTATCTGCAGCAAAATAGAGGGTATTATTCATTACGGTAAACTCAGTTGGATGCGTTTCATAAATATCTGAGTAAAAATCCTTAATCATTGTGGTGCCAGAAGTTGTGCCGTTGCTTACCCACAGTTCACCTCGCTGTGTGCCATCAGCACCACGAAAAACGAGCATGCCATTCAGATTAGCCATAGTTTGGCCATAATAATCTCCAAGGGGATATATTCGATCAAAATTATCTCGAACCAGGGTTGTGCCTGAATTTGTGCCGTCACTTTTCCACAGTTCGTAGGGATCCTGAGCGCCATCGACAAAAAAGAAAGCAAGGCCATTAACATTGATTATGTTTGTAGGGTTTGAATTGCTTGTACCAGGGTTAATGTCTTTGACCATTTCAGTCCCAGCATCAGTGCCGTCGCTGCGCCATAGTTCAAACCCATGTGTGTCATCATAAGCTGAGAAAAAAAGTGAACCATTTATATTGACCAATTGGTCGATTTCATAATTTGGGGGAAGGTCTTTGACTAAAGTTGTGCCTGCTTCTGTGCCATCGCTTTTATAAAGTGCGTCGACGCCAGTAAAAAATAACGTGCCATTGACATCTGTAAAATTCCTTATGATATTGCCAATATTCTTTAAAAAATTGGTTCCTCCAAGCGTACCATCACTTCGCCATAATCCACTCGACGACCCATTTACGTGTGCTATAAAATAAAGGTTGTTATTAGATATTTCAAGCTTGTCTAAATCAACAATTGCATTTGACAATGCATAGGTTCCTGTAAGGGTGCCATCACTACGCCAGAGCGTGCCGTCACCGTAATATGATGAACTGTTACTGTTATTATAAATAAAGTAGAAAACGCCGTTGAGAGCTACTTTGTTCATAATTGCATCGTTTGATGCTTTTATTTGAACTGTGCCCGCTTCTGTTCCGTTACTTGTCCATAGCTGATAACGGTCGGTCTCATTGGGATCGTATACTTCGAAGAAGAGGGTGTTGTTAACGGCCGTTAAATGCCGAATGCCAAAATAATATTCGTCTGAATTAAACAGCTTCACCAATTCTGTACCACTTTCAGTCCCATCACTCTTCCACAATTCAAGACTGTGATCAAAATCATCTCCGTGTTCACTCACGAAAAACAACGTACCATTGACATCGGTTAGTTCATGAGGATTAGACGATATGCCTCGCTGGTTAATGTCTTTGACAAGATAGGGTGTGAGCAAGTTATTTGAAATGCTTTCTTCATTTGATTTGACCGCTCTGGGAGCAGCAATGAAGGCTAATAAAACTGTGAATAGTAAAACGAGGGGTAAATATTTTTTGAACACGACAATACTCTCCATTTATGTAATTCTTGATTGTTTGTATGAGTTTTTAATGTCGTTCTGGAGGGCTTCCCGTTGTGATGCAAGGATATGGCAAGAATCCTGACATCTGTTGGCTC
>QQUD01000458.1 GCA_008501785.1 Chloroflexota bacterium | reverse complement strand
CACACTATGCGCAAATCGTGCAAGCTGCAAGCGAAGTTAACCATTGGTTAGAAGTGGTAAATTACGCAGAAACACACGGCCTGTCCCCCCTTCTGTACACACATTTACAAACCACTGGTGTTGTCTGACCCCCATCTAGCAAACAGGTGTTACAAGGATATTTTTTGCGTCATCGCCAAGCAAATCTGAAACGAATGGCGATTTTACGTGATATACTCATCGCTTTTGATGCGGTCGGAATCAAAGCAATCGTGCTTAAAGGCGCGGCTCTTGCACATCTTGTTTATCCGCAACCCAATTTACGGCCTATGCGAGATGTTGATATTCTTGTCAAACCGTCTGAAGCTTTACAAGCACAGAAAATTTTGGTTGATTTAGGTTTTAATGCGCCACTTAAAAACGCTGATGAGATTATGGCGCAGCAACATCACCTGAAAGCAGCATACTTACACACAAAAGGCCTGACTATTAGCATAGAAATTCATCACAAATTCTTTACGGACAATTACCCTGGTCCAATCAGTGTTGATGATTTAACGTCTACTCCAAATGCATTTTCATTAGGGAATGGCGTAACGGCATATACATTGGGTCATGAAGACATGCTGTGGCATATTTGCCAACACATGGTTCATAATGCTTTCGTTTTTAAATCAACTCGTCTAATTTGGATTGCTGATATTGTTTCATACGCAGAAAAATTCGCCAATATAATTGATTGGGAAATTGTGAGAAAGCAATACCCAATTATTCTCAATATGTTATCACTCCTGCACTTGACAACACCTTTATCAAAAGATTTGCAAAACAGGGTGTCATTACCATTGGAGAAAACTCGACGTGGCATCGGGAGGGATTTTCAAGGATGGCCACGTTCTACACTTGCAATGCAACGAGAGAAAGGAATTTTGCTATTCTTGCGTGATACTTTCTGGCCATCTCAATGGTGGTTATGTTTGCATTATGGACTAGGAATTGCGCAGCCGTTGTGGTGGTACCGTTGGATACGTCACCCATTTCGCATTCTTGGTTTAGTCATACGACTATTACGTGAGAGGTTTAAGGCCTTCTTTTGCAAAAAGAATTGCTTACAGGAAAAAATATATGATTGACTCAAAAATTCCTTGCCAATCCGCTGACTATCAAATGGAAGTATTAGATGATGAAATAATTCTCTTTAATCAATCTGGCCTCAAAATCATGCATAGCAACCAAACTGGGGCGATTATTTGGCAATTATGCGATGGTCAACGAAACGTTGCAGATATCGTGGAAATCCTCACGGCAACCTACCCCACTTCCGCAGATGAAATTCATTCGGACGTATATGAAATCCTAACAATTCTGGCAACTCATAATGCAATCACCTGGGTGTGATATTTACAATGACAAATCTTTTATACATCCAATTTGATAACAACTCTGCCTGTGTTGGGTGTGCTGATATTGTTTTGCACCAAATGGTAGCAAGGCATTTTCGTCATTCATTAGGTAAGAAATCTACGGTCATCGTTACTTATGAATTCACAGTCAAAAATGGAAACTGGCAGTTACTACGAAATAGCCTGCTGCTATTTATTGAATCTTCAAGAATACGTATCCTAGAGCGTTTTTTGCAAGATGTCACGATTATGTTTATTAGGCATGCTCAATCGAGTTTGTGTTTTCATGCAGCTGGTATTGTGAGTGGTCTACAGGGTTTCATCTTATGTGGTCAGTCGGGAAGCGGAAAATCTACATTGGCTGCCTGGTTAATAGCCAGTGGGTTTGATTTTTTGACGGATGAATTGGTAGCAATTTCTGCTGATGGTTCTAAGATATGTGGCTTTGCGCGTCCTCTTGTTTTGAAGAGGGGATCAGAATTTGTCTGGCAGCGATGGCTAAGTACTCAAAATCAAAACAGTTTAATTCACGTATCAAACAATAATGTGTGGCTAGATCCTGAGGATTTGCGGCCTGAATGTATACGGACGACCGCTTCTCCTTCTATCGTTCTCTACCCTAGATACATTGAAGGCAATTCACTTGAAGTAAGGTCTTTATCTGCTGCAGAATCGGCGTTCCGTTTAATGCATCATCTGGTAAATATTGATCATTTATCTACGAGTGGGCTGCCAGCAATTACTAATTTATCACGGCATACAACAGCCTATGATGTATCTTTTGGCGATGTTGTGCAAGTAGCAACATGGGTTCAACAGTTTGTTTAATATGGCACGAATATTAAAAACTGGAGGGTGAAAGTAACGGCCGTTTCCCTCATCATTCCACACTTTATCCACTTCCAGTTCTCATTTTTAAAATGAACCATTTCTTTGACCATATTTCATAATGCAACTATAGTTAACGGGAGCTTGTTTTGTAGGTGAGCAAGAATTTTATCTAGCATTTTTGCTAAATAAACTTTACCTTCATCTTTTCTCTCGACCTTCACATAACTAATCACTGTCCTGGAAATTACTATGCAAACCTACAAATTCCTAAACAAATCGCATATTGAATTTTCCAAAAGCAAGGAAGTATAATGAGTTCTCGAGTTCTGATCATTGATTTAAACAATTTTGGTCACTATCCCACACTTTCAGTTGGTTATCTTACAGCAATATTACGTCAAAATAACTACCAAATTGACCTATTTTCCCCTCTCGCACACGATCTCGCTGGGATTGTCCGTGAACCTCGACCCAAACCATGGAGTGCCATTGATCATTACGGTCGATATCGTATGGCTGTTTCAACTTCACCTTACATTCACAACATTTATCAACTAATTGTCAATTTTATGCGAAGTCCTATTGGGCGGAACAAAATGAAGTTAGAGGCAGCCATTAGACAGGCACTCAAAACTTCATATGATGCTGTTCTTGTCTCAACTTACCTTATTTATCATCCTCTTTGTGTTCTTATTGGCCAAATTTGCCAAGATAAAAACATCCCTCTTCTTATTGGCGGTAGTTATTTTTCCCATTCAGAAATTGTAAATAAATGGTTGAACGTTCCTGGGGTTTCAGCTATTGTCAGCGGGGAAGTCGAACCATACCTTCCGGACATTGTGTCTGCACTTATCTCTGGAGATGAACTTCTTGACTTTCCTGGTCTCTGGACTCCAAAAGGGGGGTCCTTCATACCACCTTTAAAGGACCTTGACAGCGTTCCCTTTCCTGATTATACAGACTTTCCTTGGGAGAGATACCAAAATCGCATCATTCCCATGATGACAAGTCGCGGGTGTGGGTGGGGTGTCTGTCCATTCTGTTCTGACGTAACCAGCAGTGCTGGTCGCACCTTCAGATCACGCACGCCTACCAATGTTTGGGCTGAAATAAAGCATCAATCTCGACTTCATGATTCCCAACTCTTTGCCTTCCTTGACCTCAAACTCAATTCCAATCTGGATGTTTGGCACCATCTTATTGACACCTTCCCAAAACAACTACAAAACGGCCGTTGGATTGCCTCAGTTCATGTAGATCGCCGTCAATCAAATGGGCTTGATTTTGACACCCTCCATGCAGCTCATAATGCTGGATTGGTTCGAATCAATACGGGTCTTGAATCAGGGAGTCAAAACATTCTCAATCATATGCGCAAAAACACTCAATTGTCCAAGCTCAGTCGATTCATCCATGATGCCCATTTCGCAGGAATTAGCGTACGCACATCAGTAATTATGGGTTACCCTGGTGAAACTACTGATGATCTAGCTGCTACCATTTCATTTCTCGAAAAAAATGGAAACGTAATTGAACGGGTTGCACTTAACCGCTTTCAACTAATAACAGGTACACCTATTCACCGTTCTCTTGAAAATCACAATGATCAACATCCTCAATTAAGTAGATTTGTCCCCAACCACCAACAAGCCCAAATCAGTTACCAAAATGAAATCCACAAGTTTCGAGATTATCGCCACCAAGTCTGGCGCATTATCAAGCTTGTCCAAAAAATAAATCGCCGTCCTTTAAAACCAGTTGCTGAACCATTCCTGGGGGTGATGTAATACAATCAGAAGCGCCAGCTTTTTTATAAACTGCTACTGATTAAAAACGGCCGTTTCCCCACACCACACACATCAAAAACATTCATGCAATTCATCTTTACCCTATTGTCTGTTTTTGACAAGATAAAAGTGCAGAAAATGGCACATCTGGAGCAAGCGGTAGAGGCCTTGGATATTGAACTTTCAAGTGAAGAAACAGAATATTTGGAAGAGCTAGTTAATTACCCATCTGCCGCCTATGCTCCTGTTGGGCGTTATAAATCGATGATAAATATTTTGAAAGTAGTCATTAAAAATGGTCTATAAAATAATAAATAAGAAAACAGCAATAAAATACATGATTGATGATTTAGGATTTTTTGCTAAATCATCTGAACTAACTTGCGAAGAAATAGGTGATGGTAATCTGAATCATGTATTTAGAGTCGTTGATACTATAACCAAAACATCTTTCATATTAAAACAAGCTTTACCGTATGCCAGAACTTCAAAAGATATGGTTTTAGATGCAAATAGGTGCAAAATTGAAGCGATGACTTTAGTTGAGCAAAGCAAATATACGCCGGAGATGGTGCCGAAGGTATATAATTATGATGATAATTTATGCGCAATGGTCATGGAAGATTTAACAGGGCACATTGTGTTGCGAACAGCGATGCTGAAACAAAAAGTATATCCAAAATTAGCAAAAGATGCTGCAAAATATTTTGCTAATAGTTTAATTAGAACAAGTGATATTGTGTTGGAGAGTAAACAAAAAAAGGGCGAAGTTGTCAGATTTATTAATAAAGACCTATGCGACCTGACTGAAAAATTGGTGCTAACAAGCCCAACCTATAACGACCCCAGAAAAAGAGTCGAAAAACATTTAATAGATTTTGAGCGAGATGAAATATTAAATAATGAAGAAGTGATAGCGGCATTTGCGAAGTTAAAACATAATTTTATGACCAATGCGCAAGCATTACTTCATGGCGATCCGCATACTGGCAGCATTTTTATATCAGAAAATAGTACAAAATTTTTTGATACCGAATTTGGGTTTTATGGTCCTATGGGGTTTGATGTAGGGTTGTTTTTGGGCAACTTATTGATGAATGCAATCTACCAAAAAGTTAAAGGATTTGACAGGTACTATGAATGGGTAAAAAATATGATAGAGGAATTTGTAGATAAATTTACTCTACAATTTAACAGTGTATGGGATACCTATGCAGTAGAACATTATGCAAAAAACTCTGAAGCGTTTAAAAAACAGTATCTTTCAAAAGTTTTAGAAGATACAGCTGGTTATTGTGCTTGTGAAATGAT
>QQUD01000894.1 GCA_008501785.1 Chloroflexota bacterium | reverse complement strand
CATCTTCTACATCAAGAGGGTCTAGTTCTAGCCGAATTTCAGGCACAGTCTCTTCAGGAATAACGGGAGGCTCAGGAATAGGAGGCGGTTGAGAAGGCAGTTGCGGGATAGAAACGGGAACGGCCGTTTCCTGCACCGACTCATCAATCAAAGAATCAAACGTATCCTGCAAAAACGCATTAACCGCATCTGGTGCCGATTGTACGGGAACAGGCGCTGCCTTATCTTCATGCCTGGCAACAAGCAATTGCAATAAATCATTAATAGCTCGCTGCGTAAACAACCAGATCGTGCCAATACGGCCACGTCGCAAATTCGTTTCAAAAAACAAGGTCAGAAAATGATCTTTTCCTACATTTGCACAATACAGTTCAATACGGCTGCCCGCATGATACTGCAAACTAAATGGCTCCTTACTGTCTAACTTTTCTGCCAAGAGAAAACTATCTTTTATATTTCGAGCAATGATCTCTGCTAGGCCAGGAAGCTCTACCTGACGCAATTCACCATCCGCATAAATGATGTTCCCTTGAATAGATGCCAGCATCAACAAAACAGCACCCGTGTCTGCCCGCAATGTTTCTAACCGCTTTTGCACAGCAGAAGATGCATCTGGCACAACACTTTGTTCCAAACTTACTTGTGGTATTTGTGCCACAGATTCGCCATGTAAGGCATTGTGAACGGCCGTTAACACATCATCCGTATCCAAAGGCTTTTTAAAATAACGATATACCCCCAACTCCTCAGCCTCTTTCTGGCCTTGCGTCGAAGAATACGCCGTAATCATAATAATCGGAGATTTGTGTCCCAACCTTTGCAAACGCCGCACTAAATCAAACCCGCTCATACCAGGAAGCCGTACATCCGTAATAATCAAATCAAATTGCGCGCGTTGCAGCTCAAACAAGCCTTCCTCAGCAGAAGGCACAGCCAACACTTCATAATCCTGGTTAGACATCTCCAGCATCGACCGTAAAAACTCCAACATCTCAAAATGGTCATCGACAACCAGAATATGTTTTGCTTCAGCCATATAATTTCCTGAATACTATCAAAATATAAAAACGCAAGGATAAAAGTTATTCGCTAAAACTCAACCAAGCTACGCTATTATAAAATCATTCACGCAACTATGACAAGGAGAAAAAAGGCCTGCTTTCCAGCAGGCCTCTATTATTTAAAATCAATTACCATCAGCGAAAATCAGTTTACAAACCGATTTCGCGTATCTTGTCCGCTCCAACCTTATCGATTGTAAGTTTACTAGCACCTTCCTCACCAGTTTCCAAAAGCCAACAAGCCGCATAATGTTCATCGCCATAATCTTTAAAGATCGGCTCATCTTGAGAACATTTGTCAAATGCCAATGGACACCGAGTGTGGAAACGACATCCCGACGGTGGATTCAAAGGACTCGGCACATCACCTTCCAAAATGACACGCTGCCGCCTCATCGTTGGGTCCGGCACCGGAATAGCAGACATCAATGCCTGCGTATATGGATGCAATGGATCACGGTACAAATCATTCCGAGACGCCATCTCAACCATTTTACCCAAATACATCACACCTACTCGGTCGCTAAAATGCTCTACAACACTTAAATTATGTGCAATAAACAAATAAGTCAAGCCAAAATCTTTCTGCAATTCGCGCAAAATATTCAACACCTGCGCCTGAATTGAAACATCAAGCGCAGACACAGGCTCATCACACACAATAAATTTGGGGCGCAATGCAAGTGCTCGTGCAATACCAATCCGCTGTCGCTGTCCACCCGAAAATTCATGCGGGTAGCGTCGCGCATGATCAGCCCGCATACCGACACGAGTCAACATTTCCACAACAATCTCATAACGCTCTTGCGCACTTTTACTAGTATGAATACGCAACCCTTCCGAAATACTTTCACCAATCGGCATCCGCGGATCAAGCGAGGAATACGGATCCTGAAAAATAATCTGTATACTTCGCCGCATCTGCTTCAACTCAGATGCATTCAAATCAAACAAATCTGTGTCATCAAAAACGACACTACCAGATGTAGCCGGAATCAAACGCAAAATCGTTCGTCCAACCGTGGTCTTACCACATCCTGACTCACCAACTAAGCCAAATGTTTCACCTTCATAGATAAAAAAGGTGACATCATCTACGGCTTTAACCCACGCCTTAACGCGCTGCAACAAGCCAGCCCGGACGGGGAAATATTTAACAAGATTTTTGACATCCAGCAGAACCTTTCGACCTGCTTGGTTGCTGTTGCCATTTGTCACTGTTGTCATTTCAGTCATTTTCCCCACTCCTCTATTTATCCTGATGCAACCAGCATCGTACCGCACGTTCAGGACCTACGGGTATTAAATCAGGCTCTTCCTGTGTACAAATTTCCAACTCGTTTTCAATGCGTGCCACACACCGTGGCGCAAACTTACACCCTTGCGGTAAATGAATAAGATTGGGTACAGAACCAGGAATCGTTGTCAGTTCTTTTTCAGCTTGACCTAGCACAGGTGTTGAGCCAATTAATGCCGCCGTATATGGATGTTTTGGCGTTTTGAAAAGATCAACAATGGGCGCTTCTTCCACAATACGCCCAGCATACATCACAGTCACTCGATCACACATTTCCGCAACCACACCCAAATCATGTGTAATCAAAATGATAGACGTATCCATCTTTGTCCGTAAATTACGCATCAGGTCCAAAATCTGTGCTTGAATGGTGACATCAAGCGCTGTTGTCGGTTCATCTGCAATCAGCAATTCCGGCACACATGCTAAGGCCATCGCAATCATCACGCGCTGCGCCATACCACCCGAAAGCTCATGTGGAAACGCCTTGATGCGTGATTCGGGTTCAGGAATACCTACCATGCTCAACAATTCAACAGCACGCTTTTCTCCAGCCTCTTTACCCAAATCTTGATGAATAAAAAGCACTTCCGATAACTGTTCACCCACCCGAAAAACCGGATTTAAACAGCTTTGTGGCTGCTGGAAAATCATCGAAATGCGATTCCCGCGAATGTGCATCATTTTAGATTCCGGCAAGTCTAATAAATTTTCATTGTCAAAGAAAATTTCACCTGCAACAATCTTGCCGGGTTGTCCAATTAAACGCATGACTGATAATGAGGTCACGCTTTTTCCACAACCTGATTCACCAACAATACCAAGCACTTCACCGCGCTTAACGGTAATGTTAATATTATCAACAGCTTTGACAACACCAGATTCGGTGAAAAATTGTGTTTTAAGCCCTCTGACTTCTAGGATATTATTGTTGTTATTCTCCACTTGTCTGCCTCTTCCCTATTTATTATAGCTTCAAGCGCGGATCAAGCGCATCGCGCAGACCGTCACCAAGATAATTAAATGCCAACACGGTCAGGAATATGAGCAATCCTGGATACAACGCCTTCCAAGGAGCCGTAAACATATCTTTTTGCACATCCTGCAACATGTTTCCCCACGTTGCCACTGGCTGCTGAATCCCAAATCCCAAGAAACTCAGTCCTGATTCAATCAGAATCACAGCCCCTAAATTCAAAGTTGCGTTCACAATTACAGGAGGCAGTGCGTTTGGCATCATATGCCGGGTAATAATCTGAATATCCGACATTCCTAACGCCTTAGATGCTTCAGAAAACTCCTGATTACGCAAGCTTAGCACCATCCCTCGTGATTGGCGACATGAACCTGTCCAGCGCAGTAAGCTCAGAATGGCAATAATCACAAATGCCTGACTCCATTCCACCGGTAAAAAGGGTATTTGTAGGTCTCGCAAGATGGATGAAAGCACCAATAATAGTGGTAGCGAAGGTAAAATGAGTACAAACTCTACAATCCGCTGAATAACGCTATCTGTCCATCCTCCAAAATATCCAGAGACAGCTCCAATAAACATGCCCACAACCTCAGATAATATGGTTACGGTAAATGCAATCGTTAAAGACAGCCTTCCTGCAACCATTAGACGGTAAAGCACGTCTCTTCCCAACTCGTCTGTCCCCAGCCAATGATCTGCGGTAGGAGAGGCATTACGGTTCGCCAAATCTTGGGTGTCTCGAGCATAGGGCATATCCTCCCCTTTAGAAACGTTATAAAAGGTTCGCTGCTCCATGATTATGGGCACGATAACAACGGAAAGGATCATCACGACTAGAATAATCAGGCTGGCAGTAGCGAGTCGGTGACGAATCAGCCGGTTCCAATACGTTACCAGAATATGTTCTGGTTTTTCGGTTAACAAAGCCTCTGCTTGCAGGGCTTCTATATCTATCTTTGCTACAGTCATACTATCTCCTCATATAGGACAAAACATTGTTTCGTCCGGTCGAGTTTACTCAAAGCGAATGCGTGGGTCCACCAACGTGTAGAGAATGTCTCCAACAAGTGTGGCTACCACTACCAGAATCGCAGTGATGAACAAGATGGCCATCACAATCGGCCAGTCATCTCGATTCAGTGCTTCGACAAACAGCCGACCAATGCCTGGATAGTTGAAAATGGTCTCAGTCAGCGTCGCTCCGCCAAAAATACCAGGAATCTGGAAAACGACTACGGTAATTAAGGGGATCATTGCATTGCGAGCAGCATGTTTCACAATTACAGCATACTCTCGCAGGCCCTTGGCTCGTGCAGTACGTACATAGTCTTGGCGCAACACTTCGAGCATTGAGGAGCGCATGAACCGTCCCCAGCCTGCCAAATAGAGCAGTGTGAGTACAGATACCGGCAGGAACAGGTGAATGACACGGTCAGCAAAGGTCTTCGGGGTGATGTTCAGTACATCTTGAATACTGCCTGAAATCACACGTGTCGTGAAAACATCTCCCGTCGGGAAGAAGGGCAACCCCCATTCCTTAAACTTGAGTCCAAACAAAATGATCAACAGCAAGCCAAACCAGAAGACAGGCATCGCCAGACCAAAGAAGCTGAATGTGGTGACGATATAATCCAGTTTGGAATATTGGCGAACCGCAGAGATGATGCCGATGGGAATAGCTATAATCAGAGAAATCACAGTAACACTGCTCATCAGGATCACGGTGTTAGTCACCCGACTACCGATGACTGAGGTCACACTTTGCCCTCTTGCCAGGGACCAAGATTCACCCCAATCCCAGCGTACCACCCCGCGATTGCAGGGAGTGAGCACGGCTTCACCTGCCCCAGCATTGGTGCCGCCTGCGTCCTGGCAAGTGGGTGATTGGAAATCACTCCAGGTGCCAGTTTCAAACATCTTTTTGGCATCGCCAGGGTTGCCGACCAAATTCCCCGCGTCATCCAGCCAATCCTCACCA
>QQUD01000319.1 GCA_008501785.1 Chloroflexota bacterium | reverse complement strand
ACCGTGATGGCAGCATGCTATCAGTAGAAATTGGCTTAAATCCCGTAGAAATGAATGGAGATCTCTTCGCCCTGGTCATCATCCGTGATATATCCTGGCAAGATAAGAAAATATTACATCAGTCGCAGGAGCAATCACCAGAGCTATCTGCCCGCTTACTTTCGCTCCGTAAGGAAGAAAACGCCAATCGCGTTATTATTGACGATCTCAACCAGATGCTGACCAATCTAAAAATGGATATTGCCTGGCTGCAAAAACATCTGGTAGAAGAACCGGATCCAATGTTGAATGACACGCAGGTTATGGCCAGGTTGATTAATACCGGTATCGAAGCAATTCGCCAAATAACAACGAAACTACTGCCAGACCGCCTGGACCGTATTGATCTAGAAACTACTATCGAATAACAGTTCTATGAGTTCCCGGATTATACAGGAATTCATTATACAAAATGCTATGTGGTTCATGGAAAGTCGCCCTGGCGGATTAAGCTTGTTTCCTCAAATACTGATCAATAAATGGAGAAAACACATGAAAAGCGATCGTCATTACTACATCGTTAATGTGGGCAACGGTAATGTCTTGGCACCATATATTACCAAGGATGATTGGTATAGCATGTCGGCGGGGATTGATGTCTACCAATATAACCAGACAACAATTGAGTACAAGAATCAATACAAGGCGTTCAGAGAATCTTTTAAATGGATGATCGAATTCGTTGACATTGAAAATAATCTTGTGCGGTTCAACAACAAATGGAGCGGTATGTATCTTGCAGTGAAGAATGACTCTAATGAGGTGGGGATACAGCTTTGCCAAGCGAAAGATGGGAGCATTAATTGGAAGTTGCTTGAGAGGGACAAACACACCTATCAAATTGATAATGACTTGACAGGTGGAAGCGCAGCCGACCTGTCAATGAAGCCTTCTCACAAATCTGCGGTCGTGCAAGCGAGGATGTATTTCCCCGAAGCAAGTATGTCCTGGATGTTGGTCGAGGCCAACATCTTCGAAAATGGAGACTATTATGCTGCTACTCTCCCCGCAGTCAAACTCAAGGACATCAGCAGCTACAACAACTGGTATGAAAAAGCCTTACCCAAACCCACCGGCAGCTATGGAAGAGGGGTAATCCTCTCTGATCGCATTGATACCATTGGCAAGATGCTTGGTATCTTTCCCCAAAAGAATGATATCCAGAAATTGTATCAGGCTTTGGTACTTACGTTGAAACAGATTATCAAACAGACCTTCCTTGAAGACAGTCTGAATAACCTGATACGCGACCTGTTTGCTGCACGTGCCAAACTCAAAACCTTTAAATACGAAAAGGATAAACAGAGACTCAAGGGAGCTTTGGATGATGCCATGCACAAGTATGATGCGATCATCGACAGGTTGACGGTTTCGGAACTTAAAGATGCCGGGTTTGTCCTCTTCATGCAAGTAGCGTCTGAGCAGCTGGCGATCATCCACGCGATAGAAAGCCTTGCCCCAGGAAGCACACTGCTAAGGGAAACAGCGCAAAATTATACACAACATCTCTTGGAAACCTACTCGCAAATCAAGAAGAAACGCATATCATTAATCAAGGAATCCCCCACACTGTATGCAACGAATCGATATACAGATGCTTACCAACGCAAGCGACACGTCAACCACCCTGATAACGAAGCGTTCTATACACTCAATGACTATATTGAAATGATGGGGATTCATTTCGATACCGAGTTCGGTAACCCGGTTGTGCTTGCCCATTCATGGACAGCAAGGGCAGTATAGTGAGTGATTTTGCTTAGATAAAAGGCCGCAAATTTTATAAGGAACTTTAAAATGGGAAAATGGCATGCTTGGACAAAAATAGCATCCGGACCATACCAGGGAAAACCAGAATTGGCGATGACGGGATTGGGAGAATCTGGATATGTAATAGATGTGCAAGATCGAGCTGGAAATGTGATTAAGCATATTCCTGCTACACTCGGTAGAATACGAGCCACCATTAATACGGGTGGAGCCGGTACCATTGCCCATCTTGCAATGGGGCCAACGCGCATGGGTGGTTTCTTGGCCACCGGCAGAGATAAGTGCCTTTATCATATCGAATCTAATGGCTCTCAATATCGCTGGCTAAAAACATTTGGTCCCAGGAAATTCCTTGGCGCTGTACACTCATGGACCACGATGGATGGAAATACCGAGATTTTTGGAGAAGGGACGGACCATCAGCTCGCATATGCTTATGTTCCCTCTGAACAGGACAGAGATAATATTAGGCATTGGGAGAATCTAGGAGGGCCGTGGGGAGAAAGTGGTAAGAAGGGGCTAAACGGCCGTCCTAGTGTTGTCTTTGACGGACGTGGTTTGCACATTTTAGTGCGCGGACAAGACAATCACTTATGGCATACGTTTGGGAGAGATAATCGCCTTCAAGAAAAAAGAGTCTTTGGCGGTTGGACAAACCTTGGTGGCAATCTGATTCAGGTTCCTATCGCAATTCACACCAGAAATGGAATTGAATGTTTTGTTGTCGGTGAAGACAACGAACTTTTTGTCTATACATGGAATGGAATCCGTTGGAACGGTTTTGAGAATCTGGGCGGCCAGTTGAATGGATTACCCGCTGCGATACATATTGATGATATTGATAGCACATTTGTCTTTGGACGCGGTATCCAAGACAAGCTTTGGTCCCGTCAACGCAATGGAGTCGTCTGGCAAGAATGGCAATCTTTGGGTGATGGTGTGACTACTGATCCAGCAGTGTGGGAGGAGTCCTTGTTAGATAAAGGCGGGGGGCTAGTTTCCTGTGTCGTCTTGTGTCAGAATGGTGAACTTTGGCTGCGGGAATTTCAACTTACGAAAGACGAATATTCCAGCCAACATCAATAAAACCAATATCTACGCTTTGAAATTCGGATATTAAACTCCCCCAAGTGGGGGAGTTTAATATCCGCTGACCAGCCGATGTTTCCAAAGAGGATTCACTTTATCATCAATAGATAATCCATATAATCTAAAAATCAGGACAGCCTGTCTATAAGAACGGGGAGGATCGCCCTATGAACCAAGATGTATTTGAAGACAAGTGGCAGGAAATGAGAGATCAGGTCAAAGGGTGGTGGAGCAAACTCACCGACGACGATCTGGAACAGGTTAGCGGCAAAGCTGAGCAAATGATTGCGTTGCTGCAGCAGAAGTATGGTTACAGTCATGAGCACGCTAAATGGGATTTCAACCGACGGGTATATGAGGCTAAGATTGATTAAAGTTGTATCTCAATTCTGACAGTTGTGTGTGTTATGTTGCTTTATATCCATCAGTATCCACGCGCAAGTTGAAAATTTGCAGAACAGATAGGCCTGCATACGTTTTTCGCTCATAGGACGTTTATCGACTGGGGTTGGCGCTGTTAGCTTTGATAAGACGTGCGGTAAAAGTTATTTCACAGGAGACAAGCTGTATGAATGTGATTAAAGTAGCATCTCGATCTCGGACAGCACTTGTAGCAGGGGCAATTGCTGGGGTGTGCCGTGAAAATGGAAGTGCTGAAGTCCAGGCTATCGGTGCGGGAGCGGTTAACCAGGCAATTAAAGCAGTAATTATTGCCAAGGGATACCTGAGAGAGGAAGGAAAAAATATTGTTTTTGTTCCTTCTTTTGTAGGGATTGAAATTGAGGGGCAGGAAAGAACGGCCGTTAGAATAACCGTTGAAGTGCAAGAAAGCAAAATACATATCGAGAAGGATAGTGACATCCAAAATTCTGCCGGGATGGCATTCAACCAAACAGAAAAAGAGCTTGACATAGCTGCACCAAATCCATAATTAGCTTTTGTGGAATTGCGAGGAATATCGCATGGAGTCGAGAAATAAATTAAAGTCGCAGCTTTTTATACACAGTACTTACAAAACCAAAGAAGACTTTTTGCGATGGTTAAAAGAGCAGAAGGCTCGCAAAAAACAGATCCAAGAAGAACAGCTTGCACAAGACATCCACGCCATGTCGTTAGCATTGATGGTTTGGGCTGATGATGGTGGTGAAACAAGTTAATTCAATCAATTGGTAAAACAATTGAACAGAAAATAATCGTTAAGGAGAAAAACATGAGCAAAGGAAAGAATATTAGAAAAAGAGGCAGCAATAAACCAGCAAAAACCTTAAAGGAAAAAAAGCAGGCAAAAAGGGAAAAAAGAGAAAAAAAGGTGAAAAAAGAGAACCCTGAAATATTCATTTCGAAAACAGAATGAGATTTTGTATACGTCTTTCTTTTTTAGTAAGCCATATATTAGCAAACGTTTTAATGAATTTATGTAACTTGAATGAACAATTTCAACAATTAACAACGATTTTAGATGATTTTCATCCAGTCGATTGGGATGATATTGTTACTTTGCTGCACAGGATTAAAAAGAAAAATGAAATCTCATTAATACCTTATGGTGAAGACTATTTGAAAATTTTTGCCAGAGGTACAGCCTTCATCATAAAGTGCCCCCAAATGTCGTCAATAATTACGCGATTTATGCAACAGATATTCGGCCAAAGGAATTTAAGGTCATCGAATTTGATGAATACATCACAGAAAAAACGGTTCAAGATACACTTCGTATCTTAGATGATCCTGTATACCAGGCTGAGTTATGCAGGTCTAATTATGCACTTGCCTTGCGCCATTTCTCTTATAAAGTTCTCTGCAGTCAATTCCAGGTTCTATTAGCAAATGCTTTTGGCACAAACGGGCAGTGATTTTTG
Organism: Chloroflexota bacterium; assembly: GCA_008501785.1. The sequence goes on along the minus strand of QQUD01000319.1, from coordinate 558 downwards.
TACAAGCGACCGCAGTTTAATGGCTCTGGCAGATGTTGGTATGAGCTGGATTTTGTGAGAAGAAATTTTAACAATTTCTGTGCTTGACATCATACTAATTATTAGGGGCAACTCTTCCACAAGCCAATTGAAGCAATCTTTGCGTCGTTTTCTGCCTGGAGATAAATGCTGTCATTCTCCGTTGGATTCCCATAATTGGCGAACTCGGCGTAGCCTTCTTGCAGCAGCAGCTCGTTAAGTAGGGTGGCATCTTCGAGCCAAATATGGGCGAGTAAACGGCCGTATTTGTCCCTCTCCCCCGTCATTTCGTCTAATTCGATGTAAACGGCCGTTTCCTCCTCCAACACACCTTTCACAAATTCACTGGCTTCAGGGCCAAAACATTCAGCAGATTTATTAGGGTGGACGGTTTCGGGAGCATCGATACCCAAAAAGCGAACAGTTTCTTCGGTGTTGTTGATACGGAAGACGGCAGTGTCGCCATCGATGACACGCACAACCTCGGCGGGGATATGTGATGAGTAGCGAGTGGCAAGTGGCGAGTAGGTGGGCGTTGGT
>QQUD01000033.1 GCA_008501785.1 Chloroflexota bacterium | reverse complement strand
TGCGTTCCGCCACGTAAGCAACATAAGCAGGTTCATTGCGCTTGCCGCGATACGGATGTGGGGTCAAAAATGGTGCGTCTGTTTCTACCAATAGGCGATCCAATGGAACCTGTCCCGCCATTTCGCGGAGCTTCTCAGCTTTTTTAAATGTGACCGGACCGGTGAAACCAAGGTAGAAGCCCATCTTGAGTGCGGAAACGGCCGTTTGCCAATCCGCCGCAAACGAATGCAGCACCCCCGGCTTTTCCACCCCATTTAATGGAGAGGCAGCCAACAAACTGATCACATCCGCATTAGACTCACGATTATGCACAATCACCGGCAGCTCTAACTCCGCCGCTAATTCAAGCTGCAACCCAAATGCACGATGCTGTACCGGCTTGGGCGACTTGTCCCAATAATAATCAAGTCCAATTTCGCCAATCGCCACAACCTTGTCATGCTGCGCCAAATCACGCAGCACCCCAATCCAATTATCCTGCCACCCTGCCGATGAATTGGGATGAATACCAACGGCAGCAAAAACACCCTCATATCGATCTGCCAATTTCAAAACTGCTCGGCAATTGTTCAAGTCCAACGCAGGAACAATGATGCGCGTCACACCAGCATTTAGCGCACGCTGCACAACCGCGTCCCGATCCTCATCGAATCGCACAAAATCGAGGTGACAATGTGAATCAATCAACATTTGTTCGGCTCAACAGTTTCTCAACAAATTCATCAGGCGCTTGAACTGCAACCACTTCACCTTTGGCATATGCCAGGTCGCCAGCATACAACACACAAGCGATCACAACTTTTCGGCCCTTAATCTCTTTTACTTGGGCCCGAATCGTTAACTCGCCATCAATCGGCGTTGGTTTAAGGTAGTCAACATGGAGCGATGCCGTTAAAAATCGATAATCTGATTCTGTACCGGGGACAGACCCAGCTGCTTTAAACGCGGCTGCGGCGGCTGTGCCAGTGCTGTGACAGTCGATTAGCGAAGCAATTAATCCGCCGTAAACGTAACCGGGAACGGCCGTATGATACGCACGCGGTCGATACACACAAACGGCCTCATCTCCATCCCAATAGCTCTTAATTTGCAATCCATTCTCATTCAGCCGACCACAACCATAACAGTGGCTCATTTCATCCAAATAATAGTCTTGAAATGCCTTATCGCTCATCATTTCTCTCTAAAGCTGATAGCTGATAGCTAATAGCTGCTAGCTTTTAAACCCTGCTGTTGCCAGAGTCAAGTACAATAACTGTGCCATGCCGCGTGGTAAATTCTTCGGGTCCAGATATTCATCGAGGCGGTGTGCAAAATTGGATTCGGCTAACCCAATGCAGATGCCGTTTAATCCCTGGCTGAGTGGGATATTTGCATCGGAACTACTGGAAATGTAGTAAATTTGGCGGCAACCAACATGGGTCAACGCAGCTTCAGCCATTTTGACGAGAGGTGCATTTCGATCAATCTGACCTGCCGGTCGATTACCGATTTGCTCAATGGTGATGCTGGAACGATAACGGCCGTTTTCACTATACACACGCCGCAGTTGCTCAACCAACTCTTCCACAGTTTGCACTAATTGCAGCAACGCATTGGTATCTTCAGAGCGCAAATCAAGCAACATATGCGCCGTTTGCGCAATTGAATTGATCGACGTCCCACCTTCAATCACACCCACATTGTATGTCGTTTTCGGATGCGTAGGAACCTTCATCTGATCTAGCTTCGAAATCAAATGCCCTAAAATGTGAATTGCGCTGGCGTTCCCAAAACTTCCCCACGAATGGCCACCGGGCGCTTGCACCTGAATGCGATACCGCCGCACCCCAATCGCTTGATGCGAAATCTGGCCATACAAGCCACCCTCAACAACAAGATAAGTTGCTTGTGCGTCAAACCGTTTCACCACAGCCCGCATTCCATTTAAATCGCCGAGTCCCTCTTCCCCCACATTGGACACAAACCAGACATCTGCCGGTAAACGTACACTAAATTTGTGCAGCAGTTCAGCCAAAAAGATAATGCCGCCAACACCTGTCGAGTTATCGCCAATGCCAGGACCGTAAACGTAACGGCCGTCACGTTTCACAGTCAGATCGGTATTGGCTGGAAACACAGTGTCGCTATGCGCAGAAATGATAACTGGTGGTAAAGTGGGATTGGGGGAAGGGAAACGGCCGTACACATTATGAATCTTATCCTGCCCCACATCCACCAGCCCCACCTGCTCGAATCGTTTTTCAATATAAGCTGCTCGCTTTGCTTCGTTAAATGTTGGAGCCGGAATCTGCTGAATCTCAATAATTTGTTCCAGCAACGTAGACACATTTGAATCAATATCTCGCACAATTGACTGGACGGCACGGGTTTTGGCAATCGCTTCAATTGAATTCATAGTTACTTCAGTGGCCTGATCAACAAAATACCAATCAGACTCACAATAATGCCTAAGTGGAGCAACAAGTTACTATCTACAAACCAATTTCCACGGAAAAACTGTAATAACAAGTTCACCACAATCAAAAGAACCCCAATAAGAGGTAAAAGACCGGGACGATCCCCGATAAAGTGACTGAGCTTATCTAACAGTTTATTCATGCAAGACTCCTCTGTAAATCGTAGGACAAAATGCTGTTTTGTCCTTATCAATTGGTCAAGACAGCGTCTTGACCTACGAATTTTCATGATTTGATCGTATACGGTTCAAAATATGGCAGCAGACGTTGCGGTAAACGGCCGTATAGCTTCAAACCATCCGCCATAGACTCTTCACTATCCACTTGCCCTCTTTCGTAAAACATCGAGCGCAAATCACCTCGTGCATATGGCAACTTAATCGTTATGGGATGCAAATATTGCGTCATTGCGGCTTCAATCGCCACCAACAAATCGTCAATGCCCTCACCCGTTTTTGCCGACACTTGAACAGCAGGTTTATCTAATTCTATATCTGCAAACGGCATTTCGCCTTCGGGGAGCATATCAATCTTGTTCAGCGCAATCACAGTTGGCAAATGATCCACTTCCAACTCAGCAAGCGTATCATCAACAGACTCTAACTGAGCTGTCGCATGAGGATGTGTAGTATCAACGACATGCAGCAGCATATCGGCTTCCACAATTTCCTCAAGCGTGGCCCGAAAAGCTGCCACAATGTGGGTCGGCAATTTTTGGATAAAGCCAACTGTGTCTGTAAAAAGCACCTCACGGCCACCGGGCATTTCCACTTTGCGTGTGGTTGGGTCTAACGTCGCAAACAGCATGTCAGCTGATAACACATTGGCATCACTGAGGCTGTTTAGCAGTGTCGATTTACCCGCGTTGGTATACCCAACAATCGCCACCACTTGCAATTCGGTTTGCTGTCGTTTGGCCCGATGGCGCTCACGATGGGCACGAACCGAATTCAACTGCTCTTTGATAAAGCTAACGCGCCGCCCAATTTCACGACGGTCAGCTTCAAGCTGAGTTTCACCTGGGCCACGCAAACCAACACCGCCACCTTGACCCCCAGCACGTCCACCCGCCTGTCGTGCCAAGTGAGTCCACATACGTGTCAAACGGGGAATGCGATATTCAAGTTGGGCCAATTCCACTTGCAATTTACCTTCACGCGTATTCGCATGGAGCGCAAAAATATCTAAAATTAGCGCCGTTCGATCTAAAACCTTAATTTCTTCACCAAAAACTTTTTCTAATTCGCGCTGATTGCGCGGCGAAAGCTCATCGTCAAAGATGATCACATCTGCATCGAATTCTTCCACCAAGATTTTAACTTCTGCAACTTTACCAGAGCCAATATAGGTTGCGCTGTCAGGCCGATTAAATCGCTGGAATGTTTGTCCAACCACATCAATGCCTGCCGTGTCGGCCAGGCGAGCCAATTCGTCTAAGCTGTCTTCAACCGCCAATAATGGCCGTCCGTGTTTCAGTTCAGCTCCCACCAAAAACGCACGTTCACGTGGTGAAATTGTATCGTAAATTTTTGAGATAATTTCCTCCAACTACAAAAACCCGACAGGTCAATCTCCCATCAGGTCAAATTCAACGGTTATTGTATCACGTTTACTTAGCAACTATCCGTTATTTACAATAGCCTTTTCGCATAAAGGTTGCTTAAGGTAATCCCACGACCTGCAATGAGCGCGGATGCTCCACTTGATAGTCGTAGGTTACGGCCGTTTCTCCCTTCGCAGGCAAAGTCAGATGCCATTCCAACAGGTTTAAATCACTCTTTTCGGTTGGCTCTGGGGCTGCATTTTCAAGCTTGATTTTAATTTGTTCATGGCGACCTACCGGAATGTGATCGTGTAACTCAACGGAAACGGCCGTTTCCAGCAAATTCTTCAGTTCAATCTTATAGCCATATCGCAAACGACGATTGTCACCAAAGAACCGCTTATCAACATCACGCTTGACTAATTCGCGTTCCACCGTAATGCGATCTTCCACGCCGAGCAGCAGTTCAACCTCGCCTTTGACTGGCGTAAAGTCTAATTTGGTCCGGCCAATAAACTCATCGGAAACAAATAGATTGGCAGCCCCAGCCAATAGTGGCGTGCTGCTTTCATTCTCCACTGTTGCCCGACGGAAAACGGCATCTGTGTGTTTGGGGACGGCTAAATAATCCATTTTCGGTTCTAGCCGAAAGGATTGCATGGTGCTTTTGTGAGGAGAGCCGTCGCTGGGAATAACGGCCGTTCCCGGCACCACAAACCGCACCGACGTTCCTGATGTTTCCACGGTTGCCTCTACCACGTCAGCAGCCATCATCTCCGGAGCAGGTGCTGGCATAGCCTCAGGCATAGCCCTATCCTCCATTGATGCCGATGCAACTCTCATTTTCTTCGCTTGTGCTTTTACTGGTCTGCGAATCGGACGGGGCACATCAACATACCAGGGATTCAACTCTGGCAGCCGCTGATTCAACGCGGGACGGGCTGTAGACACAACCAAGGCAACATCATTCCAATCTTGCCCAGTGTTCTGGGTAATCTGCGCAATATAGCTAACTTCGACAAACGATTTACCCGCATCATCCTGATTGAGGCGGATGTCGTACAATGGCTTCCAACCAGCTCGATTTACCACATAGCTCACATCAGGCTGAAATTCACCTGCTGCCGTCGCTTCCACATCAATCACAGCCACATAACGCTCACGTGGGCGTGCAGAATGGATTGCTTTTAGCTCTTTACGCAGTTTTTCTAGTTGACGATTGAGTTTGCGCATGTTGGTGTCTAATTCACGAACGGCCGTTCTTAACCCCCGTTCCTGTTCTTGCAAAAACGACACGATTTGCAATTGATCTTCGACCGTGGTGCGTTTACGGGACAAACCTTTTGCAAATTGCTCCGTTGCTTTACGCATCCCTTCCAGGTAACGGCCGTGTGCTTCCCAACCCGCTTTTTCATCTTCGAGACCGCGTCGTTCATCGCTGACAGCTTCAATTTGCGTCTCAAGTTCTTGCACACGAACGGCTGGCGCTTGCTCATAGAATCGTTTTTGCACATCAACGCTGAGGATGCGAATAACGGCCGTTCCCTCTCCCGACACGCGCACTGAATCAACATCAACCGTCATTGGCAACGCTTCAACAAGCAGCTGATGAGACCCCACTTCAACATCACAACGACCCAGACAGCGTACGCGTGCCCGGTCTGGGTAAACCGTCACATCCGAAATATTCGTTTCAACTGAAATATTCATGGAAATTTAAAACCTTTACGAAATTGTAAGTTCAACAAATAGCTGACAAATTTTGGGGAAATCTACAAGGGCCAAGCGGTTAGGCGAATTCTGGTTTTTCTAGCCAGATTGGTAATTCAATATGGAACGTGCTGCCCAGGCACTTCTCTTCATCACACCCAGGGCTTTCTGCCCAAACTCGTCCACCATGCGCTTCAAATATGCCACGCGCAATAGCCAATCCCAAACCTGGACCGCCCCCTTTAAATTTTGTTTTACTGGAGGAATGCAATGCCGGGTCCGATGTGCTGGTAAACTTTTTGAAAATAAACTCAAGGTTCTCTGCATCAATACCAATGCCATTATCACTGATTTGAATATCTAAATAACCAGCCATATTTTCCGTCGCTTCATCCTGGCGAATAAATGCAGCAGAAATATTTACCTGACCAAAATCGGGCGTATATTTTAGACCATTGAGAATAACTTTTGACAATGCCTTCACTAATTTTTCTGAATCACCATAAGTTACCGAGTCAAGATAAAATGGCATAATCACCAATTCAACACGGCGTTCTCGAAAATATTTTTCGATATTATCAGCAACCAGCAAGACTGTTTTTTCTAAATTGACCGTTTGATATTTTAATTCCACCGAATTTAGATCAATCAAAGAAACATCAATCATATCTTCGATGACTTCATGCATACGGCGGAAACCATTATCAAGGCCATCCACAAAGATGCGGGCATGGGACCCTTCTTCGGTTGTTGAGCGCAGCATGTTGGCATATCCTTCAAGAATGGTCAATGGCGTTTTGAGTTCATGAGCGGCGACTGCAATAAAGCTAGATTTGCTATGTTCAAACTCAGCTTGCTGCTTTCTCAATCTTACCAACTGATCCAGCAAATCGGCCCGCACCATATCACTTGCTAACTGCGACGCTTCAATAATTGCAAATGTGAGCACATCATCCACCATGCGCCAATAACGAAATCCCTGTTCAGGTGAAAACTTTTTATCAAGGCATGACCCTATTTCTTCTTTAAGGATGCGGAGGAGCGTTAACCAATCGTAAGCACGGGGTGCATCTTGACCAACGCTGGTGATGGCCCACCCTTGTACGGCATTAAGCTGTAGTTCTGGTAAGGTGCCTGCATACATCGCCAGCATCACCAGAAATTCAATAATATCGTCTTCATCAACCAGCACGCCAGGAGAAGCCCGCCGCATTGTGGCAGCACAAAGCGCAGCAGATTCTTGTCGAAGCCAAAGTTTTAACTCCTGGGCCAAAGGTTAACTCCTCTTGTTAGCTAGTCAGCTAGTAAAAGCTAAAATGCTGAGTTGCTGAAACGCTGAAATGCTCATTCTTCTAAACCTGATTCAGCAACAACTCTATCGTAACGAATTTTATGCGCTCGGGTAAATCGACGCAAAGCTGTTAAAGCTCGCCCACTGTACCAGCGGTACCTTTCATTTTTACTAATGGTGTGCTGTGGGTGTGGAAACAAGCCAAAATTTGCTTTCATGGGTTGAAATGTCTTTGCTTCTGCATGAGTGACATAGTGGCACAAAGCTCCGAGCATTGTATTAGTAGGTAAGATAACAGGATGTTCACCAGATAGCAAGCGGGCTGCATTAATTCCTGCTAACAAACCGGTCGCAGCATTGCCCATATACCCTTCTACACCCGTAATTTGTCCCGCAAAGAACAAATCAGAACGACTGCGAAATTGCAATGTCGGGTGCAACATTTGAGGTGCATTAATGTAGGTATTGCGATGTAACATCCCATAGCGCAAAAATTCTGCATTTTCTAGTCCAGGAATCATGCGCAACACGCGCCGCTGCTCACCCCAACGAAGGTTTGTTTGAAAACCAACGATGTTGTATAGGGAACCAGCTACATTGTCTTGCCGCAGTTGGACGACGGCAAACGGCCGTTTTCCACTCCTTGGATCAATTAACCCTACTGGCCGCATCGGCCCAAACGCCAGGGCCTTGCGCCCTCGCTGCGCCATCACCTCCACCGGCATACACCCCTCAAAAAAGTGAGGGTCTTCTTGCTCAAACTTTTTCAGAGTGATCGTTTCAGCAGTGAGGAGGGCGTTGCAGAATGCGTCGTATTCTTCTTCATTCATCGGGCAGTTGATGTAATCACCATCCACCTGTTCGCCTTTGTCATATCGTGATTGGCGAAAAGCAATGGACATGTCAATTGTTTCGTAGTTGACGATAGGTGAAACTGCGTCGTAAAAGTAAAGGTGGGTTTGCCCAGTCAGTTGGCTAATGCTTTGGGTTAAGGCGTTGGATGTCAGGGGGCCACTGGCGATGATGGTTGGGGTGTCGGGAACGGCCGTAACCTCCTCACGCACCAATTCAATATTAGGATGCGCCTCAATCTTTTCTGTGACCAAGGCGGCAAAATTGTCTCGGGCTACAGCTAGGGAAGAGCCTGCGGGAACGGCCGGTTTCGTCGCACAGTCCAAAATCATCTGACCCAGCCCACGCAGTTCTGCCTTCAACAATCCCGGCGCTTTAAACGGCAGCACCGATCCCAGCGAATTACTGCACACCAATTCTGCCAACTGATTTGTTTCATGCGCTGGTGTTGATTGCTGTGGACGCATCTCAAACAACCGCACCGGGATGCCTAATTCTGCTGCCTGAAAAGCCGCCTCACTGCCTGCCAACCCACCGCCAATAATCGTTATAACTTGACTCATGGTCGCAATTTTAACACAACCCTCCCCACACAGTGCATTTTCCAAACAAAAAGGGTAAGAATGCAATCACATTCTCACCCCCCTATAAAATCATTTTCAATTTTAAACTGCAAAGTCCAAAACGAAATTATGCAAAGACACCCTTGCCCCCCGCACCTTGCCCCTCAATCACACCCATTGAGCAAATCAAAACACACATCACTTTCTGCTACGGCACTGGCAAAAGATGTATGGTAAGAGGGTTGAGGAGAAACACCACATTCCAAACCAAACTGATCGCCAAGACTGCCACCACCTTGCCAATATTGCGAAGTCAACATGGTCCAATCTGAACCACCTGCGGGCTGCCACCAGTATCGCAAATAACGCGGAGCCGGTAAATTCATAGAAAACACATTATTTAACTGCTCCCCTGCGGAAACTTCCCATGTTTGGAACACAATCTCATCGCCACGAGCACCCTCATTACCAAGCAAGACATGCAGTTCGAGGGTTCCATCAGTTGGCGCTGCATCTGTCGTAAAGATAGGGACATTTGTATCACAGTTAGACCCGAGGCTCCCCCTTAACCCTTTCCAATCATCCCCACACCACGTTCGCAAATGATTTTCAACATCTCCTAAATCGGGAGAGATCGCATAAGAGAACGTAGCTGGCGGATAAGGTGATGAGTTTAAGCTATTCAAGTCAGCATAATTTGTCCCAGCCGAAGCCCTCTTTGAGAAAAATTCAGTATATTCATCTGTAATGTTCTCAAATATGTTCTGAGCTACCAATTGACCATTAAAAACCATATTGAACGCATCATCATTAGGCACATTACCAGAATCACACACACCAAAATAGACAACTGTATCTTCCGTACAGTCGAAGCTAATTGTCTTTGTTGATTCCATTGGCATATCACTATCTGTCACAAAAGAAGCACAATCTGTAGCCACGGCCGAAGCGGGGGCTAACCGACCAACAAATAGAGCAATAATCATAAACATAGGCACGAGTAAAAATAAGCGATATTTCATCAAATCCCTCCACATGATTTTTCAAGTACTGAAAGCAAAGATATTTTATTCAATTAAGATTCAAACTGTCAATTATGCTATTCTAGCATATTTGCTAATCGGTAGGTTCGCGATATATAGCTCCTTCAGGGCAAAAAAATATGATTTTTGTCACTTTTAAATGATAAATACATCAAACATAATAAGCAGGTATCAGTCTCAGCTTGATACAGAATCAAAATTAAGGGAAAGAATAATAATCATGCGCCATTCTTTAGCTCAAAATCGTCGTCAAGCAAGACGTAAACAAAAACAACAAAATCGGACAACACTCTTTTTTGCTGCGCTTCTTATGCTAACGGGAATAGGTGCTTTGATCTGGATGGGTGTTAAATCTGTGTCAGATAGCAAATACAGCCAAGAATCACCAGCACTGATGCAAGCAGGCAATCAGGCACTTGATTTTGAGTTAGCTTCGTTAAATGGTGGGAACGTGGCCCTTTCTGACTACCAGGGACAAATTATCATTATGAATATGTGGGCTACGTGGTGCCCGCCTTGTCGTGCGGAGATGCCTGAGCTGGATCAATTTTATCAAACACACAAAGCAGAAGGCGTTGTCGTGCTAGCAGTGAATGGGCAGGAATCGGAGGGTACAGTACGGCCGTTTATTCAAGCCAACAACTTCACATTCCCAGTTCTGCTCGACCTTGATGGCGAAGTCGGACGACAATACATGGCTCGCAGCTTTCCGACGACGTATGTGATTGACAGAAACGGCCGTATCGAACACGTCAAAGTCGGTCAAATTTCCGAAAGCGAACTAGAACAAATCGTAGCACCCCTCCTCCAATAATCCGCTCATTTCTTCATCCGTTGTTGCTAATTCCCGTGCAAATTCACCCAAAAAGTGATATGCTTGGAATCAAATAAGCACTATCGCGGTCACAATTCAAACATTGTGGCCGCTTTTCATGCAAACGAGCATGAGCAAAACACAAAGATAAGCATGTCACAAAACGCAACACTTAAAGAAACAATTGAATCACGGCGCACCTTCGCCATCATCTCCCATCCCGATGCCGGGAAAACCACCCTCACCGAAAAACTGCTCCTCTACGGTAACGCTATTCACCTGGCAGGAAGCGTCCGTGCGCGCAAAAATCAGCGCAGCGCCACCTCTGACTGGATGAAAATGGAGCAAGACCGTGGCATTTCCATCACCTCCACTGTCCTCCAATTTCCATACAAAGGACACACCGTCAATCTGCTCGACACCCCCGGTCACCAAGACTTCTCCGAAGACACCTACCGCACACTGATGGCGGCCGACAGTGCCGTTATGGTGCTCGATGCCGCAAAGGGTGTCGAACCTCAAACCATCAAGCTTTTTGAAGTTTGTCGCCAACGCGGCATTCCTGTTTTCACATTTATCAACAAAATGGACCGTCCCGCAGAAGATGCACTGGGTTTACTTGATGAAGTTGAAACTGTTCTCGGCATGCAGCCTGTCCCTATGAATTGGCCCATTGGCGACGGACCCAGCTTCATGGGCGTCTATGATCGTGACTCCGAAGATGTCCATTTATACGACCGCACAGCACACAATCAAACCATCTCGCCCGAATACATCACAAACATGGATGACCCGCGCATTGAAGCAGGCCTAAGCAATATGCAATATGAAGATTTTTATCTAAATATCGGGCTTTTGGATGAGTTAGCAGCGTTTGACCATGAAAAAGTGCTAAAAGGTGAGCAAACACCCGTTTATTTTGGCAGTGCGCTGACAAACTTCGGTGTCCAGCTCTTTCTCAATGACTTTGTTAAGTACGCACCCGTTCCTGGCGCTTATCCCAGTGACGCTGGCTCTATCGATCCGGTAGACAATGAGTTTTCTGGCTTTATCTTCAAAATTCAGGCAAATATGGACCCCAAGCATCGAGACAGTGTTGCTTTTTTGCGGATTTGCAGCGGCCGTTTTGAACGCAACGCCCAAGTCAAGCATCCGCGCAATGGCAAAATGATCAAACTCTCACGCACTTACAAATTCTTTGCTGACGAGCGTGCTGTTGTTGATGAAGCATTCGCCGGAGATATTATTGGATTACCAGGCAATCGGGATTTTACAATTGGCGATACGCTTAGCTTTGATAACAAATTCAACTTCAACCCTATCCCCCGCTTTGCCCCAGAACATTTTGCTCGTCTCGTCAACTTAGACATCAGCAGGCAAAAGCAATTCCTGAAAGCGCTGCAACAGCTCGAGACAGAAGGAGCCATGCAGGTGCTTTATGAAACTGAAGCATCAAAACGAGATCCAATTTTAGCGGTCGTTGGTGTATTGCAATTTGAAGTAGTCAGCTCACGGCTAGAATGGGAATATGGCGTCAAAACAAAGTTGGAAACGCTCCCTCATCAGCTTTCGCGTTGGGTTGAAGGGCCAGAAACTGAAATTGCCAAGCTCCCGTGGCGATTTAGCTTGATGAAGACGACGGACAAAGACGGCCGTTTAGTGGCCCTCTTCAACTCCGAACACGAATTCAACTATTACAACAACAAGCACCCAGAGATTGAATTTCTCAGTATTCAATAATCGGTGAACGGTAAACAGTAAACCGACCACCGACCACCGATTACCGTAACGACGCCAGCCCCAACACCGGACCCACCGACTCTGCATGGCGACTGCCATTGCGAATCGCTTCAGCAACCATTTCCACAGCTACATTAGCAATCACATCAAAATCAGTTTCAACTTGGCTGGTTGCCAGCGCAAAGGCCGTATCCCCATCATGCGTCGTATGCGCTGGACGAATGGCAATGGCCATGCCGTCATGTGCGCGCTGCGCCAGTCGGTTTGCTTCTACTTTTGTTAACTTTGCGTTTGTAGCAACGACAACCAACGTCGTATTTGTGCCCACAACTGTTGGTGGGCCACCGCGAAAAATGCGGTACGGGTTCTCGTCAACCATCCAGCCACCATCTTTCCTTTTTGCACCAGCCAGCATTGTGCCATCTTTGTTTACGACATCGCCAACTGCATTGGTCACAGCCGCCGCACTGACAACCACATCATCCACCGTCTCGCTGGCCATACCAAAGCCACCTTTCATGATGATGTTGTCAAAACCACCCCATTTGCCAACAGTCACACCAGCTCCAGCACCCACATTCCCCTGTTCAATATTCGTTTCCTGCGCATCCAAACAGGCAGCATATCCCATATCGGCCGTAGGTGGATGATATCCACTAAAAAACAGATCATACACCACAGCAGCCGGAACCAGCGGAATTGGCCGAATTGGCGTATAATGACCAATGCCTTTCTCTGCCAAAAAGCGCATGACCCCATCAGCAGTTGCCAATCCAAATGCACTCCCACCAGTTAAGACGATTCCATTGATGTCATTAATTGGTTTATCGGGGCGCAAAAGCGCAGATTCTCGACTGCCGGGAGCCGGTCCACGCACATCGACACTGGCAACTGTCCCTTCAGGGCAAAGGAATACGGTACAACCAGTATGATGTTCCGAATCAGTAGCATGACCAATCCTTAAACCAGGGATTTTCATCGACATAGTTTACTCCGTCAATTCCTCAGAACGTGGTAACAAATCGCGTAAACGGCTGACGACCATTTCCATCGCCACACGATTCAACCCACCGTTTGGAATAATCACATCTGAATAACGCTTACTCGGTTCCACAAACTTTAAATGCATAGGACGCACTGTATCCATATATTGCGACACAACAGAGTCGAGCGAGCGTCCCCGTTCTTGAATATCGCGCTGCAAACGTCGGATAAAACGCACATCGGGATCCGTGTCAACATAGACTTTAATATCCATTAACTCTCGCAATTTACGCTTGGTGAAAATCAAAATGCCATCCACCAAAACAATTGGAGAAGGCTCTACGAGAACGGTTTCTTCGGTGCGGCGATGCCTTGTAAAGTCATAGACTGGCACATGCACTTCTTTATTTTCTAATAACCGTTTGATATGTTTTACCATCAACTTGGATTCAAGCGAGTTAGGATGATCAAAATTAAGTTGAGAGCGCTCTTCAAGTGAGAGATGGCTCATATCTTTGTAATAAGCATCATGAGGTAAATAAGCAATTTGTGATGCGCCCACAGCTTCTAAAATTGCACGCGCTACCGTTGTCTTGCCTGATGCAGTACCCCCAGCAACGCCAAATACGATTGGTTTTTTATCGCCCATTGTTAGTTTCTCCTCAAATCTATTGTGAGACATGTCTTTGGGCAAAAAAACACCCTGGTGCTTGCTGTGCCAGGGTTATCCTTTTGAAGGTGTCTGCACATTCTAAATTTTAACGCATTGGCAAAGACATGCCAATGGATTTTATGACTGATGTACCAACAAAAAAAGAGGAAACGGTTCTAAACGGCTATTCATATTCCTCCTCCAACTCCTATACTTGACGACAAGAGCGTGGCAACCATACCAACAACACCCCCAAAGAAGCCATCAATCTTGGAGCAGAGCCAAATCTAGATAAATTGTGATTGTGCAGGTTTGTGCAAGGGAAACGGCCGTTTGCCCCCATATCACCCTGCCACCAACTGGGGATGAAGCTATGCTCACGCTTGCCAATTCAAATCAACAAAAAAGGAGACGCTATGCGCGAAGCATTATTAGACCCGCCCAGGCACTTTTTGTCTTCTGCATTTGCGGGCTTGTTAGTATATTACTTGACCTGGACCATGTGTTGGTACTGCTGGCAAAAGATTTACCCATCACATTCTACAACCTCGCACGACACGCAGGCAGGCCGCTACATTGGCCTGTTTTCCTGGTTAGCTGCCTTATCTGCCTCATTTGCGGCACATATTTACTTCGATTTTATTGGTCATTTCTGAATCACGAATTGGAGAAATCACGAATTTAATCTTATTCGTACCATTCGTGATTCAAAAAAAGCCAACGTGAAAAATCACATTGGCTTTTGGAGAGCCGGAGACGGGATTTGAACCCGTGACCTGACGATTACGAATCGTCTGCTCTGCCGAACTGAGCTACCCCGGCAAGGGCATCCCTGATGAGGGATTTGTTTTACTGCGAAGGGGATTATAACAACGGCCGTTTCCAAAGACAAACTCAATTTTCATTTGCATCCATTGCCGCCTTTTCCACTTCCAGCAACGAAATCTGAGATTGCAAATCAACTATCCCAACCTGCAATTGCTCGATTTCTTTTTCCAAACTTTGCTGAACCTCCGCCCACCAATTTTTATCACCAGACGCATCCAATTCCTGTGCATGTCGCCAAAGCTTCGCCACATTTTCGCGGCGTAATGCTTTAAGCTGTAAAGCCACTTTTCGCCGCCGCCGCTGGCACGACAACAGTCGCTTGCGCAACGTGCGAATCTGCATCGTTTCGCTGTTATCAATTTCAGCCACCAGCGCCGGGTCCAGTTCGCCTACTAAATCGCGCAGTGTGCCTAAATCATGCTGCTGGTAAGCCACATTAACCGAGGCCATGATCGACGTGCGATAAGCTTGCTCCAGGCTGCCAGCCGCTAAATCTGGATGGAATCGGCGTGCCAACTCACGATAGATGCGCTTCTCCGCCTGTCGATCATTCTCGGCAGCCGCAAATTCATCGGCGATGGCATTGGCATCAAAATAATGGGGATCATCTAGGTCAAAATCATCATCTGGCTCATGATCAACTGGCTCAGATGGCTCCTCAATGTCAAGCTCCTGGCGCAGCAATTGTAGCTGAATGAGCAATGATTGTTTTTCAGTGCGCAAGTCGAGAAGGGAATCAACCCATTTGCCAATGGTCAAACGACAGTGCAGCCGAAACGCATTCACAGCAGCTTGTTCCTCGGCCAACTCAGCTTCGGCCACAACCAACCTATCACGGGCCGCGTTTAGCTCTTTTTCAAGCTGTCGTATTTTTTCAGTGAGTGTTTTGACAGTTTGTAGCTGTCGGTCTTGTTTCTGCACTTTATTCACTGCCAGTGGCAATCGGCCGTTTTGGATCGCTACACCATTCACTCCATGAGCCGACGTACAAACGGCCGTTTCCCAACCCTGCATGAGCCATTGCCAATAAATTGACACACGCCGTCACCCCAGACCCACAGCTGAAGGTAACTTGTTCTGGCGGTATGTCACCAATCACGTCTTGTAGTTGAGCCTTCATTTGTTGGGCAGCGAGATAACGGCCGTCTTTCGTCCAATTCTCTTGATAGAAATAGTGAACAGCACCAGGAATATGACCAGCGACCGGGTCAATTGTTTCATTTTTCCCCGAGTAACGATCTGCATCACGGGAATCAACCAGCAGCGGTAAATCGGGCACTTCGTCAATCAAGACCAATCGGTCTCGCTGTAGCTCACCAACAAATTGGGCGGGTTCGTTGGTTTCCTGTCCTGTACGCACCGGATAACCTGCGGCCTGCCACGCCTGCCAGCCACCATCGAGCACAGAAACGGCCGTATGCCCCATATATTGCAACAACCACCACAAACGCGCCGCTAACATCCCATTGCCGTGATCATACACAACAACTTGTTTGTCTGAATCGATGCCGAAGCGGCTAAAAACGGCCGTTAACGCGTCTGGTGTTGGTAAGGGATGACGGCCATTATCAGTCACAGGTGGGCCGCTCAAATCATCATCTAAATGTGCATAAATCGCACCTGGGATGTGCGCTTCTTGATACGCTGTCTGACCCCACTCCAACTCCGCCAGCGAAAATCGACAATCAACAACGACCCAATTCGAATCGTCAAACTGTTTCTGCAATGCTTCACAATCAATTAAAGTTGAATACATGAAAAATCCTAAAAATTATTGCGACGATCCAGCGCGTCGAGGTCTGAGCTTGTCGAAGACCGGTTTCGCCTTCGACAAGCTCAGGTTACACCTGAATAGATGCACATCATTTATATTTACAGGAGTCGCGGCTTTAGCCGGAGTAGAACTGGTGTTTTGACCCGGCTAAAGCCGCGACTCCATCTAAAAACAAAGGCCATTGTTTCGTTTACTGTTGTGGTGTTGCCGTTATTAACGGTGGGGGGGGCGGAATAACAGCTCTGGTTGATGCCGGACGGCTGCTTGTTGGTGTTGCTGTCGCTGTTGGAATGGGTGTCGGGGTTGCCGGTTCCGGCGTCAACTGTTCAGGCGTTGCCGTTGGAATGGTCGGATCGGGCAATACAATCAATTGGCGTTGCTCACCAGTCTGCTGCGTCGTCACACCCTGTACCAATTTCACCTGCCAATTTACATTGCCAATCGCAGTTGGATAACTTAACAAATCTGTTTCAACTTGATAATAGGTTCCCCAACTTGGCTGGGCAACTGCTGCCAGCAAAATTGACTCATCTTCAGTTATTAATTCAAGCTCAAAACTTTGATTTTCTATCAACGGCAGCGGCCAGTTCCAACTAAAGGTCAACAGATCGCTGTTGAGCACATCCACACCACCATCCGGTGAATGCATGCGCAGTTGTGCCATGGAGGCCGCCCCATATTGATTGCCAAATTCGGCCGTCCAATACCAGACATTAGCAGCCGCATAATTTACGGTATACCCAACGCCCACATCTGTAGCAAATTCATTCAAAATGATGCGGCGGTGTGCCGGACTATTCACCCAAAATTCAACAGCTTGATAAGGATGTTCAAATCCCCACGCCGTCGCTTCACCAGCATAACCGGCGTTATATTGATGCCAGATAAACCGTTCCGCAGGCGTTGAACCGTCAGAACCCGTATGACTCGTATAACTAAACTGCGCCATATCGTCAGTGTGCTGTTGAGATGCGCTATTTAATGTCGAAATCATCGTTAAAGGTTGCAAATCAAACTGCGACCGTGCTTCATTAATGTAAATAAATAGCTGTTCTGCCTGGGTCAAGTTGTTAGGCAAATCTAAAGGCTGCAAAACAAAGGTTTCATCCAGCTCAACATCCGGTAGCTGTATGCCCAATCCATCACTTTCGACTAATGGATCCGAGGCCACTGTTTGACCTGTCAGGGCATTCAAGATTGCGGGTAAATAGTAGGAGAACAAACCTGCATCAACATGTATCCAGCGGCCAACGTCTGTGCCACCAAATTCATTATTGGCGGAAAGAATGACGTAATGATCGCCAGATTGACGATAGGAATGAGTGATTTGGGATCCTTCGTAGGAGCTGCCATCTCCCATAAACCAGGAAAAACGGGTGATAGAATCATCGCCTAAGGCCTGTGCCGAAAACGACTCACCGGCTGCAATACTTTCAGGAATGATGACATCAGCGGTGGGTGGCTCGCCAACGGTGACTTGCCAGATGGCTTCAGAACGGCCGTATTCATTCTCCACCACCATTTGCACCTGATAAACACCAGGGGCTGCAAATTGGTGAACCGGATTTACTTCAGTAGACGTTGTACCATCGCCAAAAACCCATTCATACGAAAGTGGGGGCTGACCACCACTCTGATTGATAAAAGCAATGGGCATGTTTGCCGTAACCGAAAAATCATTTGCGGTAAATTGGGCTGCGGGGTGCGGCACAACCGAAACCATTTGTTCACCCGTAGCCGCCCCAACAGGATTTTCTACCGTCACTTCTACTTGATAAATACCCGCCATCGGATAAACAACGGGTGGATCAGACACATCGACCTGCCGTCCATCACCAAGCTGCCATGATTGCGTAAATGGACCGGACCCAACTGGTTCGACCCGCAATTGAATGGGCTGCCCCACTGCAATTTGAGAAGGGGCTGAAATATTGCCAATCTGTGGTGGGATTCCCAGCCAAAATCCGGCTTGCGCGGTAAATTCGCTGCCATCAACGTGAATAACGGCCGTAACCGCTTGCTCAGGATGTGCCACATCAGCTGTCCCTGCTTTTAATGGCATCGTAAACTGAAGTTGCCCACCATTAGCAGGCACAACTGGCAGCCACTTCATTTCATTCGCCGCCAGATTCACGGTCATCCCCTGTGGCAACAGCATCGAATCCAATGAAAGAGAAGGTGGAAGTTGAAATGTAATTTCTGGGAGTTGAGTCGCTTGCCCAAGGTTTGCCACCGATACAGTGAGTTGAATCAGTTCACCGGGCTGAACGGCCGTCGGAGAGAGAATCACATCAAGTTGGATAGGCCCACTAATTTGAGCCAGACCCATGTCTGAAACTTCTGTTGCAGCAACAGCCCGTTTGCCTGAACTGACAATTGCCAGCAAGCAAGCACCCAAAACAATTAGCAACCCAATCCGAATAATACGCATCATCAAATGCAGTTTATCAAACTTGTAATGACATAACAAGTTCAGATTACCACTCTTTGGAAAATTAGACCCGAATTGAACAGATTAAATAGATTTTCATCTTTTTATCCGTAAAATTCGTTTAATCTGTGTCCAATTTTCTTGAAAAGTACTAATGTCCACATATTGCTTGATTTATTTGGAAATATTATGAGTTACAATGCAAACATCTGTCATATACCCTTATTACAGGGTAAGTAAGTTATAATTCTAATTTATACCTTTAAGATGGAACTGATATAATTGATTGGTTTTATACGCTACAAGCAAGAATCAACAGATAACACGTGGGTAAACAATCAGTGACTGACTCGGAATCCGCACAAACAATAGAAAACATCGAAGAAGAAAATAACAACAAACTTCCATTTAACCTACTAGCCTTTCTCAGGCGCAGTCAAGAGTGGTTGGAAATTAGCGGCTACCATGTTGGGGACATTCACTCTGAAGACAAGCCCATATTAATCACAACAGGCACAACCGTCGTCGGGGATATTTTTGCACCCCAAGTCTCTGTTGCAGGTCTGCTTTGCGGCTCAGTCGTTGCCAATCAAATTGCCATTGAAAAAACCGGGCAAATTTGGGGAGATTTATTTACCCAAAAACTCCAGCTGCAACCGGGGGGGAAAGTTCAGGGATGGGTAAGCACAGTTGATGACGACACGCTATCTGTGATGCTGCAAGACAAGAATTTATCCACTGAAAGCAACACGCTCGAATCACCTCAACTTCCAGAAAGCCAAAATGGCTCTCCGCTCCCTATGAACCGCAGCGAATTGGAATTAACAACCTACCACCAATTACAAACAGAAATTGCTGCTGCCAAAGCAGCCCGAGCGGAGTTGGAGCAAAGTTTTGAAGCGCGGTTAGGAGAAGTTGCTGGGGGATCATCCAAAAAAATCGCTTCACTATCAGATGAAGTTACAACCATCAAAACTGAATTAGCTGATACACATACAGCATTAAAGGAAACAACCGAAACAGTACAACAGCGTGATGCCCAAATAGAACGACAGCAAAACGAAATTGAATTATCACGTAATCTAATCCAAGAACAAAGTGAAAAACTAGAGGACCTGCAACAACACAAATCCAAGTTGAGTCAGCAATTGGATCAATTGCAAGTAAGAAAAGAGCAGTTAGACGAAACATTGCAAGAAAAAGTAAAGCAGCTTGAACAACAAGCAGATCGCATTCACAGCATCGAAACAGCCATGCAAGGGAGTCTCCAATATTCATCCGACCTGGAAGAATCTCTTGTGAGGTGGCAGGAATTGGCGGAAGTTAATGAAAAACGTGTCGAGGAGATCGAACAAGAGGTTGCCAATAAAAATTTCCAAATTGAAGAAAACAACAAGCTTGTCGAAATGCTCAAACAGCAAAAACAGCAAATTGAAGAAGAATGGCAATTGCTCCATGCTGAATTAGAATCTATTCGCAAAAATCCAACCCGCCCATTAGATGACACAGACACCTCACAAATCAATGAAGAAGTATTTGCTGCAGCTTCAGCCCAGGTGACTCAACTCGAAGCTGAGTTGGAAAACCTGGCACAAGAACGTGCTGAACAAATTTTATGGTATCGGGCAAGTTTGGAATCAAACATGTCAGAATTGGAAACGATGCGGCATCAAGTATCCGTACTTGAAGAAGAAATAGCTGCTTTACAAGGGAGAGTTGTTGAACTTGAAGAGGAAGTGGAAAAGCGGGAAACGGCCGTTTCTGATCTAAAAGCAACATTTAAAGAAAAACGCCAGGAATGGCTTGACTGGCAGCAAAGTGCAAGAGACGAAGTAACCTCGTTGAGAGATGATCTCAAACAAAAAGAAAATCAGGTGGCCGCCAGTGAAGATGATTTAAATTTCCATTTACAAGAGATTCAAAAACAAGGAAATCGTTTAGCCGAAGCACAAGCCTTACTGGCAGAGCGAGAACTTCAGCTTAGAAAAGCACGCGCTATGGTGCACAAACAAAATCAAGCCATCAAAGATCTGCGAAACAAAACCGAAGCGTATATCAAAAAACTGCAAGACAAAATGCAGTAAAAAGCAGGAGAAATTTTTGTGACATCGATTGAATTCGCCGTAATTGGGGGCAGCGGCCTGTACAACATGCCATCGCTGACAGATGTCGAAGAAAAAGAATTCGACACCCCCTTTGGAAAACCCTCCGACGCCATCATTACCGGTAAGTTACATGGAAAACAAATAGCATTTTTGCCACGACATGGACGTGGCCATATGCTTAATCCCAGCGAAGTACCATACCGGGCCAATATTTATGCCTTAAAATCGCTAGGCGTAAAATATATTATTGCCGTGAGCGCCTGCGGCTCTTTGCGGGAAGATTTAGCTCCTGGGCATATTGTTATCCCTGATCAAATTTACGACAATACAAAAGGGAAGCGTGACAGCACTTTCTTTAACACTGGTTTGGTTGCACATATCAGTTTAGCCGAACCACTGTCACCAGAATTGAGCAAAGTTCTCGCGAGCAAAGTCAAACAGGCAAGTGGTACAGTTCACGAAGGTGGTACATTCATAACCATCGAAGGCCCACGCTTTAGTACAAAAGCAGAATCTAATCTGTATCGCCAATGGGGCATGAGCATTATTGGCATGACTTCTAGCCCCGAAGCATTTTTAGCAGCAGAAGCAGAAATCGCCTATGCGTGCATGGCCCACGTCACCGATTACGACGTTTGGCATGAAAGCGAAGAAGCTGTCACAGTTGAAATGGTGATCAGGGTATTGCAAAACAATACCACCCTGGCTCAGAAAGCCATCAGCCTGATGGTTGAAAGCATGGATGACTGGCGTAGCAATTTTACTGCTCACCACGGTCTGAAAGATTCAATTCTCACAAACCCTCAAGCTATATCTGATAAAGCAAAAGCGCGACTCGGTTTATTGATTGGAAAATACCTGCCGAAATGAACTTGAATGCTTTTTGGGTTGATTTTCAAGAACAAAACAGCCGCCGTGAAAGTTTATTGCTCGGCCTTGCGGCGGCTTTTGTTTTTCTCAATGCCGCAATTCTTAGCTACGCAACGGATGGCTCTCTCACATGGTCCCATTTCTGGGGTCCCATCGTTTGGTTGGGGGTTGTAGGCGCAGCTCATTTTTTGCTACAGACGCATCAACCCGATCACGATCCTTTTTTGCTCCCCCTTTTGGCATTGCTCACAGGTTGGGGTGTCATTTTATTAGACCGGCTGGCT
>QQUD01000420.1 GCA_008501785.1 Chloroflexota bacterium | reverse complement strand
GACACGCCACCCAACTTGCCTTCTCACTTAATTCGTCACGAACTTCAGCCAGGGCGCTGGCTGGCGCTTTTGGAATGGGATGAGGTAACGGCCGTTCTCAATGCCCTCAACCTAGATCAAATTGACGACTTTCGCCTACATTCTGCTACGCTGGAGGATTTGTACTTACATTATGCAGCCTAAACGTTCGACACTCCCATTCTGGTCACAAGTCGTTGATCTCTTTTTGATTGAATTAACAAATTGGCGCTGGTCATGGCGCAGCATCATGCTGTTTACCATCATTGCTCCGCTGCTCACCATGCTGGGACTGTCAGTTTTTGCCAAAGATTCAGGACTAGCCGCGCTGAACTACGTTCTCACAGGCAATGTCGTGCTGGCTCTCATGTTTGGTCCGATGGAAAAAGTGCAAAGCCACTTCCTATTCATGCGAACGATGGGCACATTAAACTATTTCGCCACGCTGCCCATCCGTAAACAGGCACTTGTCCTGGCCGTTCTGAGTGCCTTCTTTTTTATGACGCTCCCGTCCGTCATCATCACCATCTTTGTGGGATCATGGCTACTCGGTGTCCCACTCACAATTAGTCCCTACATTGCCCTGGTACTGCCCATCTGTACACTACCATTGGCAGGCATTGGTGCCATGATTGGCACATCAGCAAACACACCAGCAGAAGGTAGTACAATCAATACGATGTTTACGCTCATTATGCTTGGCTTAGGTCCCGTTATCATTCCACCAGAGCGCTTGCCAGATTGGCTCGTGATGGTCGGAAAAATAAGTCCAGCAACTTACGCAGCTTCAGCTATGCGACAAACATTGCTGGGTCCGGTAACGATTCAATTAGCGACTGATTTGGGGATTTTAGTTTTGATGGGGCTGTTAACGTTTTGGATTGCTGGTCGCAAAATGGATTGGCGGCAAAAGTAAAAAATAGGCCAGGTTGCTTACCCTGGCCTATCATTTTTAACGCCCTACTTCAACTTCAACGTCGATATCTGAATCAATTTCTACATCAATTGATTCAAATTCGCGCTCAAGTTCTGCGCCGAACTGTTCAAATTCTTGGCTGAGTTCTTCACCAATTTCTTCTCCAATTTCCTCACCTACTTGACCCAACTCTTCGCCAAGTTCTTCACCAATGGTCCCTAGTTCTTCACCCAGACTTTCCATTTCTTTTTCAAACTCATCCCAATCTTGTTGTGAAAATTCGCGATTGAAATCACGTTCGGCTTCGTGAACGGCCGTTTTCACCATCGGTCCAAAGATCATGCGACTAATATTACCAATTGCAGTAAATCCTAAAATAACAATCAGAGCTAAAGCAATAATAGTACGCCCTCTGTTTTGATTCTTTTCTTTCATCGTATAAACTCCTGAGACAATAAGTATCGTAATCCTTCTCATTTATGATGCTGGGTGTTGTTTAGAATAAAACGCCCTCATCAAATGTGTATACGCAGAGGGATTGACAAAGTTGCACATAATTCGGGGCTAGAGATGCATCCAAACTTGAATAACCCACGACCAAACGCAATCGAACAAGATCAATCATTGAACACTACAAAAACACTCCCCCATGATTACGAGCATTATCATGCTCTGAATTTAAGCAACTGGAAGCTCATGCTCATTACCAATGCGGCCGGAATTATCCTGCTTTTTTTGTTTGGATGGTTGTTTATTGGTCTCGCGGCTGCATTAAACCCCACATTTTTTACGCTTGAAATCTCCTTTCTGGCTCAAACCCTGACCTTACAGGTATTTTTTTTGACAATTTTGCTTGTGGTGATCTTGCATGAAGTTTGTCATGCGATATTCTTTTGGCTATTCACACACGAGCGCCCGAAAATCGGATTCAATTTGCTTTATGCTTATGCGGCAGCACCAGATTGGCATTTTCCACGGAACAAATTCATTTTGATTGGTTTGGCACCTTTCTTGCTCATCACATTAGGGGGAGTTATTTGGCTTTTTGGTGCAGATTTCTTGATGATACCTCGGCTTATTCTGGCACTAACGTTGAATGCGGCTGGCTCAGTAGGCGATTTGTTGGTCATGGTCTGGCTAATGACACAGCCAGCCAACTCTTTGGTAAAAGATGAAGGCGCTCAAATAACTCTTTTTACAAAAGCTAAAGTTTAAGTTTTTTAAAGAGAACGGCCGTATTGCGCCGCCGCCCTTCTCAACTCAGAAGCAATCTCAGCACGCAGCCAAGCAGGAGCCAAAACCTCAACATGTGCGCCCCAACTGCGAATAAAAGGCTGCATTTCCAAAGGTTGCGCCACCTCCACTGTTAATTGACACCCGCCATCCTCCAGTTTTTGCAGCTTTTGGGTGGGATGCCATTGCCGTTCATGAATATGGGGCGTTACATCTGGTGTGAATTTGAGAATAACTTCACTAATCTCATCGCCCGCCATTATCCGCCAACCAGATGCCAAATGCGCCTCTAGATCAAATGCTTCGGGGATATTAAATGGTCTTTCGAGCACAACGGCCGTTTCCAACCGATCCAATTTAAACGTCCGCATCTCGTCCGACCAATCATCATGCCCAATCACATAAATGCCAGATGGTGTCGGCTCCAAAGCATAAGGGGCCAAAACACGTTCACGCAGCGAACCACTGCGAGGCGAACGGTAGCCAATTCTCACCTTGCGCCCCGTGCCCCACCCTTCAGATAATGCTTCTAAAACAGCGACCTGTCGCGTGCCATCGCTGTGAGTTTGTACTCTATCGGCGGCTCGTTTTAAATGAGACATAAACGGCCGTGGCAGCGTCATCGCTAATTTGCGTAAGGCAGTAGTGACGTGTGGATTCCGTTCGTCAATGGTGCGCGACAACAGCAACCCCGCCAAAACCAGCGCAATTGCTTCGTGGAAGGAAAATTGGACGGTGGCTTGATAACCAGTGCGATTGATGCCAAAACGGCCGTCTTTTTGCCAGATCGGCACCCCCTGTTCACACAAAAAATCAACATCCCGATAAACCGTGCGTCGATTAACCTCAAGCTTATGAGCAAGGTCCATTGCTCGCACACCATCAGGCGACAGCAATAACATTTCTTCAATCTGCCGTAATCGGGTTGTACGTGATGCTAATCTAGACATAAACCACCCACTTAAATAGACCGTATGTTCTAACCCATTTTACCAGAAACCTTAATTGCCTGCCAAAATCATACAAATCTCTTTCAAAAACCGTGCCCTATAATCTTGTTTGCAGTGGTATACCCCACTCGTAGAATCTCCTCACCTTACAGACAGGTCCTAAGTACAATTTATAAGTGCATCATTTACAATTAAAATAAGAAATAACATGTTACATAATAGTTAAACAGGAATTTTGTTTATGAAGTCTCTTCTTCAATTTAAACCCTTCGTTATTCCAACCAACTCTCACCTCCACAAACAACGTCAAATTCAGCTAATAATATGTTTTTCGTTATTTGTGGCCTCACTGCTGTTAACTATCTTATTTTCATTTGTCACCCAGGCAAATATTGGCCGTATGTCTCAATCGACAATCCGGTTAATGCCAATAACCGCCATTTTCTACCTGGTCCTCCTTTTTTTGATACACCATGGTTGGTCAAATATTGTCTCCTATCTTATCATTGTTCAATTATTTATTGCCTTTACATTCACTGCTGCTACCACATCAGGCATCCATGATCCAGCAATCATGGGATATTTCTTGCTCCTGGCAATTGTTGCTTTGTTACTAGGGTCTCGTGCAATGATTGTCACTGGAGTGATTAATGTTTTTACACTTTTGTGCCTTTTCTACGGTGAAGTTCAGGGTTGGATTATAATCAATGAAACACCCAACGATACATTCGTAAAGTTAATCTCAATAACTATTGCACTGGGATTAACGGCCGTTATCCTCCGTTTAGCCATAAACACAATTAGTGATGCCCTGAAAGATTCACAAATGGTATCCAACTCACTCCAAGCCAGCGAAGAAAAGTGGTCTTCATTAATGAAACATACCCACAGCCTTGTTCTCACTTTGGACACCAAGGCAAATGTGCTTTTTGTAAACCATCCTATTCAACAACTAAAAAAAGCAATAAACATCCCTATTTATCATTATTTTCAAGAAAAACAACATGATAAAATCAAAAAAATGTTGGAGGCCGTGCAACAAACTGGCGAAGCTATCATATTTGAAGCAACTGGTCGTGCTAATGAAACAACACCCCCGAATTATGAGGTTCAAATCGGCCCCATTCAACGAGATGGTGAAATGATAGGGATGATCGTTATTGCCAGAGACATCACAGAGCGACGCATCGTTGAGCAAGCAGTTGCCAAATATGCAGAAGATTTAGCCCGCTCAAATCATGATTTAGAAGAGTTCGCCTATATCGCTTCACATGATTTGCAAGAACCCTTGCGCATGATTAGCAGCTACCTCATGCTTTTGCAAAAGAAATATTCAACTGAACTTGATGACGAAGCAAACGAATTCATTGAAATTGCTGTCAACGGAGCTAAACGATTACGCCAACTCATTCGAAGTTTATTAGCCTATTCTCGTATCAGCCAAACTGAAGTGCCAACCTCAATTGTTGATTGTTCGCTCGTTCTCAAAAACACCTTACGATATTTACAACTAGCTATCGAAGATACAAATGCCACAATTATTGCGGATGACCTTCCCTCGATCTTAGGTGATGGTGAACAAGTTGGCACATTATTTCAAAATTTAATCAGCAATGCACTCAAATTCCACAGCAGTCACCCGCCACAGATAAAAATAAAAGCGATACGAAAAGATAATAATATGTGGCAATTTTCAATAGCAGATAATGGTATTGGCATGAAACCTAAAAATACAAAAAGGATATTCACCATTTTTCAGCGATTACACACCACTAATGAATATCCTGGCACGGGAGTTGGGTTGGCAATTTGCAAAAAAATTGTGAATCGTCATAACGGCCGTATTTGGGTCAAAACAAAACCAGGCAACGGAACAACATTTTTCTTTACCCTCCCCTCTGAAAATCCAATATTAGTACATAAACATTAGGGAGTATAGCAAGAAATCGTGGGGACAAATGAACAGACGATAATTTGCCACCTTCGATGAGGCGTGAACGATACGTTTGCAATATTTATGTAAAACTAAAAGCAAGTGCAGAAAATGGAGTTCTTCTTGTTCTTGCGTGTTTATCACCACGCAGCCAGCAGACAATGCGAGTCATATTCATCGCCGCTGCAATTAGAATATGCTGCAAATGGGTTTTTGCCATACCTATATATCGACATGAACGCAAGTGGAATGAGCGTACACCCTGTGAAATCA
>QQUD01000035.1 GCA_008501785.1 Chloroflexota bacterium | reverse complement strand
ACTCACGATACAATTACTGAAACACCAGTTTCATTTACTGAAATATCAGTTTCAGTTAATAAAAAGGGTACTCTTCTCTGTTATAAACAACATGAAGAGGACGTGAAATGTATCTATCAATTGCGTAAACTACTTTAGGTTTTTCAATAATGTTAGAAGATCATGGCATGGATTAGGCTTTGAATTTTTGTTTGATGGTGAGAAGGGCAAGTGCAAGGATACCGATACCACTGCCAATGATAATCTTAAAACGATGATTGGTACTATCATCTTTTATGGGGTCAAAATCGTCAATAGGAGTAGGGTCAGGGTTGGGGGAAGATGTGGCATAAACGGCCGTTTCCCCATCCACATCTGACTCCTCAAGAGACAGCAATAAATAAGGCACATCGTGATCAGAGGCACGATACAAAATCGCCTGCTCAGTCGTGTCTTCCGCCAGTGCATAAGGAAAGTCGGCGTTCACATGTAAAATCCCAGCTTTTTCGACATTCTCAACCAATTTAGGGGAGACGAGAATTCCATCTATTAGTTGTGAAATACCGCTAAACACATAGCTGTAGCGTTCATCTTCGGGCAGGTTTAGCAGTGGATTTGTGAGATGCCCTTTCACCGTCATTTCCCGCAGTGATTGTGATTGTTCATAATCATTGAAATCACCCATGACAATGATATTGGCCTCTGGGTTTTCAATTAACAGCTCACGCACCAGTTGGTTGATGTGCTGCGCCTGCAACAGTCGGCGTGGGGCCGTTTCAGCAGCACCACCTCTCTTTGATTTGAAATGGTTGATAAGAATGGTAAACGGCCGTTCCCCCACCAATACATCCACCTGCAACGGGGGTCTTGAAAACAACGGCTGCTGCAATCCTTCACAATCAATCGCAGGATCATAAATGCCGGTTTCAATGGGCGTGCATGTTTGCTGCAACAACGACTCTAAAACCTCAACCTGATGGGGGTTAGCAAGTAAAGCCACATCAATTCCACGCACATCAGGACTTTCCAGGTGAGTAATTGCATATTGAAAACCACATGACGTTTGCAATTTTTTAGCCAAACCATGCAGCAAGTGGGCGTGTTCTACCTCTTGCACCCCTAATAATGTAGGACATCTTAAAACGTCCCCAACAAGATAGGCCAATTTTTGTTGCTTCATCTCAATTTCTGCCAGTGTGAAAATTGGCTCAGCATCATCCCCAGTATCATCCCTATCATCGAAATAGTTTTCTAAATTCAAGGAAGCCACCATTACTTGACTGTCTACAAGTTTGGGTAGATGCAACAGTTCGGGCCAAGGTGCTTCAATAATAGTTAACGACGTCGCATCTAGCTGCAACAATCGAAATTGATCAAATTGATACACCAATATGCCGGACAACCCGGTTAGCCTATCACCTGTTTTTATCTGTGGAAATCCTGCACAATCAATATCGCTCGTATGCAAAATCGGCAAAACAAACTCAGCCGGAGGTGTTTCGTCGCGTTGAAAGATACGGCCGTTTCCCTCCCCCACCGCAAACCCACAGCCACTGTAAGTGGGGCCAACCGCCACCATTTCATTGGGCAAAACCACCTGCATACTTTCCAACGATTCAAAATCTGCATCAGTAAACAGTAGTGGCACAGGGTCCGGCAGCGGCACATCTTCCGCTTCAATTATGATTTGCAGATTGTCATCATCAATTTCAGTGTAGCCATAAAATTCGGTCACGATCCCTGTAATTCGCAGTTGATTGCCGGGTTGGAAAGACGGCCGTTTTCGCCCCAAAAACACCGCTATTCCATCCGAGGTGCGTGCATCCCCATCCTCACTTCCCGGCACATCCTGCACAAACAGCGTGAAATACGTCACACCTCGCGCATTGCGATCTTCCCGCCAGCCTGTCACGACTCCTCGAAAGGAAACTTCTTGATCTAACAATGGCGACACATCTGTCGCTCCTTGAATCTCACCGACGGAAGGTAATGATTCCAGCGTGGCCGGATCAATCCAGGTACATGCATCATCTAACACAATGGTCCCCGGTGTAGGCGTTTGGCTTGGCTGCCAATCGGCGGCACTGTCTGTATCACAGTTGCTTGGAACCCGCTCAATACTTTGTCCCCGAAAAACAGATGGAATGGCAGGGACGTTAAATGTGGTGCTGTCTCCATAACTAATGGCATCAATAATCGCCATGCCATCGACCAGCACCAGCTCATCTCCATCATTTGCCAACGCCAACTCACCTTTCGCCATCAATGGAAAATTGCGCATATTTGGAATGGATGCATCTGTCTCAACAATTTCAAAATGAGGATTGAACCCAAACAAAGCACGAAACCCAACGGCCGTTTGTGCCACAACAACCGCCTGACCGGGCCATATTTGTGCGCCTTCAGGGAAGCGTTTCATCCCTTCACCCCCACCCGCTACCTCTTCGTCGCCTATCTTCATGTCGGAGAGGTCGATAACGGCCGTTCCCACATTCGCAATCTCCACCCACTCCTCACGCCCATCATCACCAGGCGTGTCATAATACACTTCAGTAATCAGCAACTGCCCCACAAGTTCACTTTCAAAATTGGGGATAAACCCCGCCCCAAACAAAAACACAAACAAGATCACAAAAACAAACTGGCAAAGCTTCACAACGCCTCCTGCATCAGGTTAAAATGTGTCATCAATTTCCAAATTCCTACATGAACAAACCGATACAGAAATTCTTCACCATTAACATGCCAAAATGCTACAATTGATTCAATTTTGTGTTACATTTAATGTACTACATTTCAAGTGTTCCCAAACACGACCTTTAACACAATTTTGGAACAATTTTTTATTTCTGGCAAAAAGCTGATAGCTGATACCTGATCGCTATCTTCCCGGAGATTATATGGATAAATTACAAGAGTTCATTCAGTGGAAAACTGAAACAACCGAACCCGCCGTCATCGAACGTCAGGTGATTCGTTTAGAATCCCAATCCTTGTCCATCACCTCACCATTTGGCGGATTTGTGTGGAACAGGCCGACGTCCGTTATCGTTGGTCAACACGGTCTCACCAAACGCGTCCCTATCACAGACGTCACCCGCAATGCCTTGTGGACACTCACCGGTATCGGTTTGATTGCACCCGCTTTCATTTGGGTAATCAGCAAAATTCGGAGTAACAAATTTCGGAGTAACAAATTTCGGAGAAATAAATTTCGGAGAAATAGATCATGAGTCAAGATTTAAACAAAATCATTTTAGAATCAATTCCATCTCAACAAAAAGCCAACGAGTTAATGGATAACCTGTTTGAGATTACAAAACCAACGGCCGTTTACAGCCAACCCATCACACAGGGCGATTACACAGTGATCACCGCTTCAGAATTACAAGCCGGTATTGGATACGGATACGGTGGCGGTGGTGGCATCAACAATAGCGAATCTGAAGAGGAGCCAGTCGGCAACATCGGTTCCGGCGGCGGTGGCGGTGGTGGTGGTGGCACATCAGCCCGCCCAGTCGCAGCCATCATCATTGGCCCCAACGGCGTCCGCGTCGAACCCATCATCGATCCCACAAAAATCGGAATCGCCTTTTTCACAGTCCTCGGTGGCATCTTCATGACCGCCGCCAAAGTGCGCAAATACATGGCCGAAGGCAAATTAGACTAACCCGAAGCGGGAGCAAGAGCGAGAGCGAGAGTGTTACTGGTTTATCTCTCGTTCTAGCTCTCGCTTTTACAAAAAACATCTGTATTCACCCCATCCGTATCTATGCAAATTTCTTATCACCACCTCCGCCCTGCTGCTAAAGATGACGCAGCAGCTATCAAGGCGTTGATTCGGGCCGTGAATATCAATCCAATGGGAATTAAGTGGCAGCGGTTTGTAGTGGCGGTGGATGAAAACGGCCGTCTTCTTGGCTGTGGGCAAATCAAACCTCATCGGGACGGTTCATGGGAACTTGCTTCAATCGCCGTACAACCAAAGTTCCAACATCAAGGCATTGCTCGCGCAATCATAACTCATCTGTGCAACAATCACAGCGGATCGCTTTGGTTGACGTGTATCAACCGGTTAGCTCCTTTTTATGAAAAATATGGGTTCGTGGAAGAAACGGCCGTCGCCCACATGCCCCCCTATTTCCGCAACGCCCGTCGATTCTTCCAACTCTACCAAATCCTCACCCGCACACCTGATTACCTTGCTGTTATGAAAAAGCCGTGAAAAAAGTCGTCAAGTTTCAGCGATCAGGTTTCAGCTTGTAGCAATTACTCCTCTAACTCTGCCTCTATCTCTATCTCCATCTCCCCCAGTGACCAAATCCCAAACCCCGTGTCTAACTCATCGTGTCAAATCAACACCGATCTTACAGATTTCTGACATAGGACTATTGTTATGTTTATATTCGTCCATAAACTACTTTAGGACTATTGTGAATCATTGCCTCAATTTGCATACTGACAGCATAAGAAATCAAAAATAAATCGGTTTCAGAAACAATGGCACTTTTATTTAGATCGAAAGAATACTCAACTAAACTATGTACAGTTACCAGAAAATGATTCAAAAATCCCGGAACCGTCGAAGTAAAGGCTAAAAAATGACAGACCCAACACATAAAAAACCAATCCCTATCGTTCCACTTCGAGGCGGAGCAGTTTTTCCAGGTGTCACCACTACCATATCTATGGGCAGAAGGCGATCCCTTGCCGCAGCACAGGCAGCAGTAGATCAAGGCGGCGACCTGCTCATTCTCGTGCAATATAATGCAGAAATAGAGCTACCCGGCAAAAAGGACATGGCTCCAGTTGGCATTTTTGCAACAGTACGCGACGTACTCCGCGCACCCCACATGGGCGTACAAATGCTTGTAGAACTGCATCGACGTGTTAAATTTGACACCATCGACACCACCGAACCTTTCCTGGTTGGCACCTACAGCGAACTAGACTACACATTTGAATCACCAAACGAAGAAAACAAAGCGCGAGCCATTGCCTATTTGGAACAGTACGCTGAAGCACTCGGCGAATCCAACCAGCAAATCATGGCCAACACACGCAATAAACAAACCTCTGGTGAACTGGCTGACTACATTGCAGGCCTCATCAATCTACCCTTCGAAACCGAAATTGCGCTGCTCACAACAATAAACGGCACTGAGCGATTAGAAAAAACAGTTGAATTCCTGGCAAAAGAACTCAAAATCATCGAAGTGCGCAACAAAATTCAACAAGACGCTCGTGATGGTGCAGACAAAGCCCAGCGTGAATATTTACTGCGTGAACAAATGCGAGCCATTCGCAAAGAGCTAGGCGACGACAGCGAAAGTGCCTCCGACGAACTCCGTCGCAAAATCGATGAATCTGGCATGCCAGAAAAGGTGCTGGAACGCGCCAACAAAGAATTAAAACGAATGGATTATCAGGGGCCACAATCTGCTGAAGCTGGTGTCATTCGTTCTTATCTAGAATGGCTCACAGAACTGCCCTGGAACAAATCATCCGAAGATGATCTCGACATCAACCATGTGCGTAAAGTTCTGGATGAAGACCACTACGGTCTCGAAGAAGTCAAAGAACGGATCGTAGAATTTGTAGCAGTTCGCAAACTGGCGGGCACAAAAATGAAAGGAGCCATCATTAACCTGAATGGACCACCTGGCGTAGGTAAAACATCCATTGCCACTTCAGTTGCGAGAGCCATTGGGCGTGAGATGGTACGCATTAGCCTAGGCGGTGTACGCGATGAGGCAGAAATTCGCGGCCATCGTCGTACATACATCGGTGCAATTCCTGGCCGTGTCATTCGCGCATTACGAGATGCAGGCGCAAATAATCCAGTGATTGTATTAGACGAAATTGATAAAGTTAGCTCTGACTGGCGCGGGGATCCATCCTCGGCCCTGTTAGAGGTGTTAGACCCTGAACAAAACGGTACGTTTGCAGACCATTATTTGGAAGTACCATTCGACTTAAGCCAAGTCATCTTCATTACCACATCAAACCAACTCAGCACTATTCCCGCACCCCTGTTGGATAGAATGGAAACAATCACGATGCCCGGTTACATTGAAGATGAAAAAGTATGCATTGCTCAAGACTATTTACTCAGAAAGCAACTTGAAGGGCATGGCATTGGTGATTTACAAGTAAACCTTGATAACCTCGCATTGCGTAAATTGATTCGACGCTATACGCGTGAAGCAGGTGTACGCAGCCTGGAACGCAGCATCGGCAAAGTAGTTCGCAAAATGGCAGTCAAGGTTGCAGGGGGGCAAGCAGGACCATTTGCTGTCTCCGAAAATGATATTGCTGATTATTTGGGACCGGAAAAGTTCCAATACGGGGTAGCTGAAGAATTAGATGAAATCGGTGTTGTGACTGGACTGGCTGTGAGCAGTTTCGGTGGTGATACACTTCCCATCGAAGTTAGTTTGAGTGAAGGTTCGGGCAAAATTACGTTAACCGGATCGCTTGGGGAAGTGATGCGGGAATCTGCGCAAGCTGCATTGACATACGCCCGCGCCAACGCACGATCTCTCGGGTTAGAGCCTACCGTGTTTGACAAAGTCAACATCCACATTCACGTGCCTGATGGCGCAACACCAAAAGATGGGCCGAGCGCAGGTATCGGCATGGCAACCGCAATTATTTCTGCTTTCACACGACGACCGGTACGGCGCGACGTGGCAATGACTGGTGAAGTAACGCTGCGTGGTAAGGTATTGGCAATTGGTGGACTCAAGTCTAAAACCATTGCTGCCCACCGCGCAGGCATTACCACCGTTTTATTGCCTAAGGACAATGCCAAGGATATTCCTGAATTACCAGATCGGATTCGTGAAGATGTAGATTTAATTCCAGTGAGTCATTTAGATGAGGTATTAAAGGTGGCACTGATCGACAATGGTCAACTGCCATTTGCAATATCTGCTAATGGAGATGGACTAACACTACCTGCAACATCAGCCTCTGGGGGATCGGTGGAAATGCCGGTCCGGGCAGCCAAATCATCTTCATAAGGCCGGAAACGCTATAAAATCGGCCTCTCAGAATAAAGAACACCGCCCATTTCTCATGGAGCGGTGTTTTTATTTGCGTAACCTAATTTTTAATATGACTCAATAATTATCAATTCAACGGGTTTACGAGGGAAAGATCAACATCTGACGCGGGTTTGAGCTTCGCGGGTTTCTTCTAGTTTAGACAAGATTTTGTCGGCAGATTGCTCGACGATGCTGATCAATTCTGTTTGAGAGTTTGAGAGAGCATGTTCTGTTTCTAACAAAAACACACAAGCCAAGATATTGCCTACTTGAGTACGCAAATCGTGCTGCAATGAGTTTAGTAAATCGCCTGCTGTCGGCCACAATGATTGAGAGGCTAGAATCGTTGAGCGTGTATCTTCAATTTCATTTCTCAATCGCTTTAATGCACCAAGGTCTGTCGCTAAAGCGACGTCCGTGCTCAATGATTGTGTGAGTGCGGTGTTTTCTTCTAACCTTTCCATAAACTTTTTCTACCTTAATATGCCTGACAATAACGTTTATCTTTTTCTCTAATGTTATTGCCAGGCTAATAATCTGTCGCCATGCCCCTACACATGTTTTGTCGCAACAAATGATGATGAAAACACCGGTACTGCTGATGGATTCGATTCATCGTGATAGTACCAATGTCCTAGATTGTATGCAGGCTTTCTGACGATTTGTATTTCGATAAGAAATTGACCGCTGCGGGTGCAGAGAACGCAGAGGAAGAAAGAGATTTAGAGATTGAGAGATTTACGGAGAATGTTGAGCAGGGTAACGGCTTGGGTGATGAGTTGTTTGTTTTGGGGTTTGTTGGGCCAGAGGCTGGCTCCTGAAGGATGGGGTAAGGGGATGACCCAACGGCCGTTTCCTCTCACCGCAGCAATTTGAGATTGGAAATTGAGAGATTTACCCTTTAACCATTCGGCATCTTCAAAATTTAAGTTGACCGGATTTGAGAGCGATTCTGGGGGAAAGTAAACGGCCGTTCCAATCACCTCCGTCAATTTCGCATTTTTCGGAAACAGCAGCTTAATCGCCAATCCTCCCACCAAAATCATCACTTGTGGATTTACTAACGCAATTTCACGTTCTAAAAACGGGCGACAGAGCGCTTGTTCGGCCTTGCTGGGCACGCGATCCCCTTTGCCATTCTTGCCTTTGCCTGGGTAGCATTTGGTAACGGCCGTCATATAATGCCGCTCCCGAAACGCATCTTCGTCCCAACCCGCTTCACCCAGCCATTGGAACAGGCGGCGACCGCTAGAGGCGTTAAACGGCCGTTTTGCCACCACCTCCGTCACACCAGGAGCTTGCCCAATCAACAGCACCCGCGCCGCAGGTCCCCCCCGAAAAATCGCCCCAGGCACAATCTCATGTCCCGCTTCTAAGCAACGCTGACACATTTTCATCTCTGCATGCAATTGTGGCAATGAATCCATCAACAAACCTCCAATCCTTACTTTATAGCTCAACACCTAATATGACAAACATCATAGCGTTATAAGTATTTTACCCACTGATCAATACCAATATTTCTCGTCTAAACTATTATTCTATTATTATTTTTCTTGTGTTTTACTTGAGGGAGGTCTACAGTGCGTCGATTAATTGTATTCAATCTTATCATCTTTGCGATCCTCATTTCCATCGTTCAGTCACAGCAACTCAATGCTGCACCAGCCACAACAACCGAAAGGCTCGTTGTATTTGAAAGTTTTATGTTTGCTTCTTCTTGACCCACTATTCGAAACGCCGGTCTGGCGATAGATCAACTTGCTCAAGAATATGCCGGTCAACCCGTTCTTTTTTTAGAACAAGATGTTTATAACCCTGTAGGTGCTCGTTATAATCGATGGTGGGCTGCTTATCCCGGCACCGGGTCAGCCTATTTGCCATTCATGATGGTCAGTAGTGGCAATCAAATTAGCAATGGGAGTGTTAGCTTTTACACGACCTATAAAGCAATGGTCGATGCTGAGCTAACTCGCCCGCCACAAGCAGAGATTGTTTCTCAATACAGGCGCGTCGGCAACACATTGGAATTTGAAATACAAGTCACAAATCAAAGTGGCACGTCACTATCATCTAGCAATTCTGCTACTGTGCATGCTGTTGTGTATGAAGAAAATCAAATCTTATTAACGGGTCGGTATGTGAGAACGGCCGTTTACACCTCCATCACCCCCTCCTTGGCAAATGGAGAGACAAGAACCTTTACCCTAACAACAGGTGAACTCACTACTGTCGATTGGGACAAAATCAAATCTGTTGTTTTTGTGGATTATCAGCCGGGAAGCGGCGCATTTGACATGTTGCAAGCAGATATTCCCGAACTTCCCACGTTTACAGCCAGCCCCACCCAAGTCACATTCATGGTCGATCTCGCTGACACCATCACCCAATCCACCACCATCACACTTGGGGGAGCGTCTTCTCTCAATTGGACAGCAGCAAATATCCCCTCCTGGTTGAGTCTTTCACTAGGCAGCGGCAGTCTCAGTCAACATCCAACTGTCTCAATCATCAAAAACAATCTGACAGCGGGATGGCAGCAAGGGCAGATAGATTTTTCAGCGAGTGATGGGAATGAGTTAAATTTTGAGCAGCCAGTTTTGGTTCAAGCCTATTACGGAGATGTAAAGAAAATTTACGTACCGATCATACAAAAATAGAAAAGAATGGCGCGTCGCAGCAGTGGCTGAACGCGCCATCTTTAATTTTTCTAGCCATCCACTAACGCAACAAATCGGTCAATATCACCCCGCAGCACATCCAGACTTGCCTCCCAAAAAGCAGGCTCACGTACATCAATGCCAAAATGGGCCGCCAATTCGGCTGCTTCACTCATGCCCGTTGATGATAGCAAATCATCATACCCTGCAATAAAAGGCTCTGGGTTATTTTGATATTGTGCATAGAGTCCCAGTCCAAAGAGTAGACCAAACGTATATGGAAAGTTGTAAAACGTGGCCACATAATAATGCGGCACATACGCCCAGCGATATGGGTGCAGATTCTCTGGGTCCATGGCATTGCCAGACGCTGCCTGCTGTGTTTCTACATCAAGCGCACACAGCTCTTCGACAGATAGGTCACGCTGGCTGCGTTTCTCGAACAGCTTTTCCTCAAACATAAAGTTACTGGAGGTCCCAAGCACAACCCGCGTTGCATATTCCAACAAACCATCGAGAATGATCAGCTGATCTTGTGCATCGGCCGTTCTCAATGCCGCATTTTCTACAATTTTCTGACAGAATGTGCTGGCCGTTTCTGCCAGCGTCATGGGCGTGGAGCGCTGCAAGGCAGTGCGATGCGCCAAATTGAGATTGTGGTAAGCGTGACCTAATTCATGTGCTAATGTGCCCACACTGGTAAACCCAGGCTCAAAGTTCGACAAAATCCGCGACTCTTCACCTTGAATATTCATACAAAAAGCGCCGCCGCGCTTTCCTTCACGTGGTTCGGCATCAATCCAATTCTCACGAAATGCCCGTTCCGCCAACGCCTGCATTTTAGGAGAATAGGTGCCAAATTGCTCGATCACAAACTGGGTTGCATCGACATATGCCCAACTTTGGCTGCCTTCACCCAACGGCACCAGCCGGTCATACCAGGTCAACACAGGCAAATCTAACGCCTTGGCCCGCGCTTTCAGATAACGACGAAAATCAGGAAAAGCATTGCGAGTCGCGGTCATCATCGCGTCTAATGTTTCCCGATCAATGGCATTATCAAACAGCACCATGTCTAACGGTGAATCCCAACCACGGCGCTGCGATATAGCCAGCGTTTCACCTTTGATGGCGTTCAAAGCTGCCGCAATTGGCACAGACGATGCTTTTAACGTCTCCAGTACCCCTTCATGTGCCCGCCGCCGTACGTCGCGGTCATTGTGGTAATAGAGGTTTTGTACGGCCGTTAACGGCAAAGACTGCACCTCACCATCCAGCTCAACATCAACCGTAAGTTGTGATGTGAATGTCGAGAACATCCGCGTCCAACTGCTGCCACCTGTCAGCTTCAATTCTGCAGCTAACGATTCTTCAATTGGAGACATGAGATGTAAGGCTTGTTTTTGGGCACGTCGCAGCACAAAGGCGTGGTCGGCGGCAACGGCCGTTTTCTCAACCAACCCATCCACGTCTAACGAACCCAACCACGCCGTCAGCCGCGTACCCAACAAAGAAATCTTCGCCATGTAGGGTTGCAGTTCGCTATTTTTTGCCTGGGCAGCCGTATTCCGTGAATCGGTTGTAATGAAGCTGTGAATATATGTGTACAACGTTGTGAAACTGTCCATAAGATCGTTGAATTGATTGATGAGCGTATCAAATGTTTGGATGGTAGTGGGGTCGAGAACGGCCGTTTCCACCCGATCAATCCCATGTTCATCAAAAAAAACAGCTAATTCATCAATGCCATCTGTAACCGATTGAAATCCAGCTTCAAACTCAGGTGAATCAATACCAGGGTACACGCTGCTCATATCCCAGTGGGGTAATTTTCCGTTTTGTGTCATGGCAAATTTTTCCTTCAGTGAAAGAGGGACACAGAGTTACACAGAGAACGCACAGAGTTGCACAGAGAGAAAAGAGAGAGGAA
Organism: Chloroflexota bacterium; assembly: GCA_008501785.1. Next base: position 10,379 of record QQUD01000035.1, on the reverse strand, counting down.
TCCGCGTTAATCCGCGTTAATTCGCGTCCAATTTCTTTTGAAAATATCATATAAAGTTTAAAAGGATTGCAAGTGTAACAACATTCAGATGCAGCGCAAAAAGAGGGCCATCAGGATTCTAGCAAACGCTCATTATCTGGCTGAATCGAAAATTCGATGATGATTGGCAAATGGTCTGAGCCAACATTTGGGCCCGCTTTAAAATCGTGAATGATTATCTCTGGTGATACCAGCGCATGGTCAATTGGGATACGCATCAGCGGGATTTGGGCAGGCCATGTGGTTTGCAATCCGTAGCCGGAACGGCCGTTTTGCAGTCCACTCTTTTCCAAAAAATCAGCAAAATATGGCGACCAGGGTGTAATATTCAAATCACCCATCAAAAACACTGCATTATTTTGGGATGAGGCAAATTCGGCCATTGCGGCCAGTTGTTCATTGCGTAAATTGATTCGGGTTGGCGAAACGGGGGCTGGTGGATGCATACCGATCACGGTTAACGGCCGGTCTGGAAAATCAAGATGCGCGACCACAGACGGCCGTTCCCCATCCTGCAACCGGAAAATCTTGCCCTCCACCAATGGAACCCGGCTGAAAAACATCACCCCATGAGAAGACCGAAAATAGGCAACCTCATCCCCATACGGATAGATCGAACGCAGTGATGCCAACTCCGCTTCCCACGCAGGCACAACCTCCGTCAGCACCACAAAATCTGCATTCGTTTTCTGAATAAATGTTTTCACCGAGTCAACATCTTCATTTACCCACAGCACATTCAGCATCAAAGCGCGATAAGTCGTTGCGGTCGAAGCCGGTGAAAAATCACCGCCGACATACAAAGGCAGCACCACCGCCAAATTAATGGCACCAAACAGCAGCGAAAGTAAGGCAGGCATCGGGCGCTTGCCAACCATAAATATAATCACCAGCCCAACCAACACCAATAGATATTGCCAGCGTAAATGAGTGGTTAGCTCCATCAACCAACCCCACCCACCAATAAACCCCACAATCGTGGCGAAACCTACCATTGCTAAAATTGTCATTGCCAACGGCCACATAAACATCTTCAACCGCTCCATTCATTTGCTCCAGTGTAAAAACCTCACAAAATGTAACGTATTTTGTGGCAATTGTGAATCATTATTAAATTTGAGCTTATTTTGTTGATGACGTTAGCACCGAAAAGGAGAACAGCACGGGCAAATGATCGGACCCGACTGACAGGGCAGTTGTTAAATCGTGAATCGCAATTTCAGGAGAGGTCAAGACGTGATCGATGGGGATTCCTACCAGGGGGAATTGTGCAGGCCAAGTGGGTTGAATGCCAAATCCAAAACGGCCGTTTTCCAACCCCGCCACTTCACGAAACGACTCAAAACTTGGCGACCACGAAGCTACATTCAAATCACCAAACAGTAGCACCGGGCCATCCAACGCCGCCGCGTAATTCGCCACCCCTGCCAGATGCAGGTCTCGTTGCGCCCAGCGATCTGAATTTTTAGGTGAAATAGAATGCACCCCTAGTAAGGTAACAGTTTGTCCGTCGAGATGGGTTTGGGCGGAGAGAAACGGCCGTTTCACTCCTTCAACCTTCATCAAATCAAAACTATCTACCGGAAACCGGCTGTACAGAACTGAATTATGAAAAATTTCTCGTTGTGCTTGATTGGAGTAAGGATATTCGACCAATACATAATCTAACGCCTCAATCCACTCTGGAGACAACTCCTCCAGCAGCACAAAATCAGCATCCGTTTCTGCAATCAGCGCAGCAACAGCATCAAACTCCTCGTTCCACCAGCCCACATTAATCATCAACGTCTGGTACGTGGGTGCATCCGCTGGGGCCGCCGCAGCCGAATGCGTCCAATACGGCAGCAGCATACCCAAATTAACCAGCGCAAAAAAGAGCGCCATCATCATCGGCAAACGCTGCCGACCCATCCGGCTAATCAGCACCAGGCCACCCAAAACAAACAAATATTGCACACGAAACTGGCCCAACAAATCAAACAGCCAACCCCGATGGCCTAAAAGGCCCATCAAAGTCGCCAAACTTACAAAAAATGTAATGCTATTGATTAAAAACCAATGCTTATGGTGAATAAAACGAGAGAGTACTGTGTGTCGTTGCGTCGTGGACTGAGAAGATGGCTCCCCCCCCAGCCACGACCGTGTCGTGGTGAAAGTTAACATGCCTGAATTGTGCCAAAATTAACAGCGCAATTCGATAGGTTATTCGCACTGGGTCACAAGTCCCAAGTCAGTTAGGCATCGAATGAATTCAACGTCTAAACTCTGAAAACATGTTAAACATGTTTGACCCTGTAGACCCAAACTTCATTTTGGGGCACTCGACAACCCAGACAAATGCTCACCAACAGTCCCGGCCTCTGCTCGAATTTGCTGCTCATATTGGCTAATCAGTTCCCGACGCAGCACCTTGCCAATAAAACTGCGCGGAAACTCCTTCACAAAGATGACGAGCCGAGGCACCTGTTTCACAGGCAAGCGCCGTTTGCAAAATTCGATGATGGTTTTTGCCGGAATGCGCGTTTTTTCTTTGAGCGTGACAAAGGCTATCGGCTGATTTGCCAATGCAATCACCACCACTTCCCGCACTTCCGGCAGCTCATAAATCACTTCCTCCACATCTCGCGGAAACGCAGGAGTCGCTTCATCATCGTGCCACATATCCTGACGACGGCTGATGATTTGAAAATAACCATCTTCTGTCATACGAGCCACATCATTCGTGTGCAGCCAGCCATCTGCATCAATGGCCTGACTCGTCGCGGCTTCATCTTGCCAATACCCTTGCATCACTTGCGGACCACGCACAACCAGCTCGCCAACTTGCCCCGCAGACAAAATATGTCCATTCTTCAAATCCACAATTCGCGCTTCGGTGCTGGGCAGTGGCAGCCCAATCGATCCCACTTTGTTCAACCCATCCACTGGATTTGCATGAGTAACCGGCCCGGCTTCACTCAAGCCATATCCTTCTACAAGTTTGCCTTTGGTTAACTTCTCAAACGCCTCTTTCACTTCAACCGGTAACGGCGCAGCCCCACTGATACACGCTCGAATCGAGCGCACGTTGTACTTGCGCACAGACGGAAAATTGTTGAGTGCCACATACATTGTCGGCACACCTGGAAACACGGTCGGACGATGACGGCGAATGGTGTTTAGCACTTCTTCGGTATCAAAACGGGGCAGCAAAATCATACCAGCACCCATGCTGATGGCAAAGTTCATAGCGGCAGTCATGCCGTACACATGGCTAAATGGCACAACACACAACACGTCTTCTTTCCCATCTTGCGCATCTGGCAGCCAGGAACGCACTTGCAGCGTGTTGGCCACCAAATTGCGGTGACTGAGCATGATGCCTTTTGGCTCGGCTGTGGTGCCGCTGGTGAATTGGATTACGGCCGTTTCCCCCGCCCCCACCACTTCCACAGGCGGCCTCCCTCTATGTTTGCGTAACCAGGGATGCCAAAGAAAGTCTGATGGCGATAACGGCCGTTTCAACCCATCCTCCTTCCCCGCTTGTGTGAAAAGTGCTGCTACTCGTTTCTGCATTGGCAAATAATCCGTTACGCTCGTGTAAATGACATGGCGCACATCACTCTGCGCCTTCACCTGCTGCGCCATATCGCCAAAACGCCCCAGCGTCACCAGCACCTCTGCGCCCACGCGCTGCGCCTGACGCACCAGCTCACCTGTAGTCGCCAGCGGATTCCCCATTACCACAATGCCACCCATGCGCAGCGTGCCATAAAAAGCAATCACCGACTGCGGCACATTGGGCAGCACCACCATCACCCGCGACCCTTTGTTTACACCCAACGCCAGCAGCCCATTCGCAAATCGCCCTACCAGCGCACTCAACACCCGGTAGGTCATCTTTTTGCCATAAAAATGAATGGCAGGTCGGCTAGGAAATCGCCGCCAAGCCCGATCTAGCAGGCGCGTCAACGGCACATTGGGCACATCAATGGTCGCTGGCACTTCGGCCTCAAAATTTGCCAGCCACGGCCGTTCTGCCGCCAAACTGCCGCGTCCGCCACGGCTCCCGGCCGAACGCCAATCCGACCGGTGCAGCGGCTCCACTTCCATAAATCGCTCAATGGCTCGGTTCACCGCGTCACGCCGTTCCAGCATCACCATATGCGCCGACACGCCCACGTTAATAACCTCAGAATCTGGCGGAACAAGTTCGCCCACCCGTTCAAACGCTTCCTGCGGCAGCTCCCGGTCTTTGTTGCCCAAAATGACCATTGTTGGCGCTTTGAACTGTGGAAACTTCTCCCAGCCGCGCCAGATACGTAAATTTTGCAGATAAAGCTGCTTGAGTGAAAGCATCGACACATCCGCAATCCGATTGGCAACAGGTTGCAACAGCAAACGCAGTATGGTTTTCGGCAGGCGAAAGGTCACTTTAAAAACTTGGGGGATGTTGTACTCACCAGCCCCCGCAATGAGGATGATGCGGCTAACTTGTTCGGGGAAATGATAGGCAAAATCGGTGGCCATTGCTACACCAAACGAATGGCCAATGATCACAACGGGTTCGTCGATGTTTTGGTGACGCAAAACGGCCGTTATATCTGCCAAAATGCGCTCCATCTCGTAACCGGTGGCTGGGCGTGAGGAACGGCCGTGTCCGCGAATATCAATCGCAATCACCCGATTCTCAACCGCCAACCGCTCGATTTGGTAGCGCCACTGCCGAGCCCGCCCGCCAAAGCCATGAATGAGGAGGACGGTTTGTAACGGCCGTTCCGGGGCCACATCAATAAAACTAATCTCCACACCCGGCTCCACCATCACTGCTTCCCGATAAAGCTCAAGGTCCAGGTGCATGTTGTTCTCCTTAAAGGTAAGAAATAAGAGTTACACAGAGTTACGCAGAGAAGTCACAGACAACCACAGAGAGAAGAAGAGGAGAAGGAATTATATAGAGCCTTACCTCGTAGGGGCGCACCCTTGTGGTCGCCCAGAGGGTGGGTACAAGACCCCCCCCTACAAAACAACAAATCGTCCGTGGTTCTCTTTGTCCGTGGGACAATTCTATATCTTAATCCCAACTGCTTCCACAATCTCAGTCGGCAAATTGCTCTTTTTGATAGTAATCTCAGGATTTAATCCCAAAATCCATTTTGTAATGCAGCCAATAGCAAAGTGAATGCCGGTTGTGACACGAGGAAAACCTAGCTCATGCAGGCTAATCATATATTCGCCCGACTGCATTTGGCGCACTACGATACCAACTCGCTGCGCCAGTGGCTCTTCTTTCACATACGCTTCGATAAACAGTTTTGGCTCGTCCCGCGCCTGAAACAGCTCGGTCAGAGATAAATGTATGTTATTAAACGAAGCTTGTGTCCGTTCAAAGCTGTCGCGAATCGTTTCAATTTCTATGGGGACTTGTAACACAACATGAGGCATGGGTAGTTCCTTCGGTACTGGGAAAATATTGTCCGCCGGGTGATTATTTCGTTGAAATTTGTAGTAGTGGCAGGTGCGACCTTCAGCAATCGCGGTCAATTCATACTTAGTTCGCAGCCGTTCGTTATCTTCTGTTACAAAAATAGACGGCTGTAGGCTGTCAAAATAAGGCGTTCGCGCCAGATGGTCTGTTACCCACTCGGCGTACTCTGCATGATCGGTGGCAACGTCTAACGTGCCCCCAGGCTTCATGCGCGTCGCCAGCAGTTGTAAAAAGCGGTCGCTAATGATGCGGCGGCGGTGGTGATTTGCCTTCGGCCACGGGTCAGGGAAATTGATAAAGGCAGCATCAACAGTTTGCGGTTCACACATCGTCCACAACACATACCACGCATTACTGTTGATAACGCGCACATTGTCCAATCCGGCAACCTTCGCTTTTTGTGCGCCGCGCCGCAGTGAAGGCAGCGAGATTTCAATGCCGAGGATGTTGGATAACGGCCGTTTCCGTGCCAAATCAATTAAAAAGTGGCCACCCCCAAATCCAATCTCAACAACGAGTGGGGCGCTGCGGTGGTAAACGGCCGTCCAATCCGTCGGCCACGAACATTTCTTATCATACAAAATATGCATTTGCGAATTATAAGCCGCCAGTTGATCAAAGCAAATTCATTGAGGTTTCCTTTTCCCGGAAGCTGATCAATAGCTAATTTAATTTGATCGTTCGAAGCTTCCGGGAAAATAGTCACACAGCATCTGCCACGATATGTTACTTATTTACCACTTTAATGACACCTATTTGACACTATAATGATACCGAATTATAATGCAAAGCAGCAAGCAAAATGTTCGGCCGAACAAAAACATTTACAAACCCATTTACCCTGAATCGACTCGTATTGCGCGATACAAACTCTTTTCAAAAAATTCAGTGAATCGCACAATACTTAAACAGATTGGCTTGTGTACTCACATTCGTGAAACACGCTCTGCCAATCTGCACAAGGAGGCAACACACAACGTCATTTCGCAATGCGCAGCACAGTTTTTATCAAACCCAAACCCTATAACATCCTTTGGAGGAAAGATTTACTATGTTCCACTCAAAAAAATGGGCACTCATTGCCCTATTAACCCTTATTGGTGGCATTTTACTGGCAGCATGTGCGCCCCCAACCGAACAAGTTACTGTTGAAGTAACACGTGTTGTCACCGAAACAGTTGAAGTGGAAGGCGAACCAGTTGAAGTAACCGTTGTTGTGGTCGAAACAATTGTTGAAGAAGTCCAGGTTACTGATGAACCAGAAGAAGTCCCCCCCAAAGACTTGATTGTCTGTTTGTCACAGGAACCGGACACATTGTATCCGGCCGGTGGCAGCATGTTGGCCGCCTCTTCTGTGCAATCAGCTATTTGGACCAGCCAATATCAGTCCCTCTCCTACGACTACCAGCCAGATGGCATCGTAAAAATGCCGAGTATTGCCGATGGCGATGCAGTCGTAAACAATGTAGAGGTAACAGGTGGCGAAATCGTGCTTGATACAGGGGGAAATCCTGTGGCACTAGAAGATGGGGTTGAAGTATTCAATGTAGATCGGGAAACCATTGTATTTGACGGTACACCCATCATGATGCCCCAGATGGTTGTTGAATTCGAAATCGTACCTCGTCAGTGGGCAGACGGTGAAGATGTTACTTCAGAAGATTATCTCTTTACCTTCGGCATCAACTCTGACCCAGACACACCATCAACCAAATTCACAGTCGATCGCACGGCTGCCTACGAAGCCAACGGCGATTTGGGAATTACATGGACTGGTATCCCAGGACATCTGGATTCGACTTACTTCACCAATGCAGTACCAGGTGGTGATGGCCTCCGTCTCTATCCTGAGCATCTCTGGAATGGTTTTTCAGCAGCAGAACTACTCGAAGCAGAAGAATCGAGTCGTCTGCCAGTTGGTGATGGTGCCTTCCGTATTCTAGATTGGGTTGCTGGTGACAGCATGATCCTTGAACCTAATGAGTTCTATTTCCGTGCAGATGAAGGATTGCCATATCTGGACAGCTTGACCTTTAAGTTTATCCCTGACACCAATCAGTTGATTGCCCAATTACTTTCAGGCTCCTGCGACATCGGTACGCAAGACGGCTTGTCTGCCAGCGACTCACCGTTCCTGATCGAAGCTGAAACCAATGGTCTGCTAGTACCTTACTTCCAAACCGGTACTGTTTTTGAACATATCGACTTTGGTATTGACAGTTACGGCGACTTTGGTGATGGCGTAGGAAGGCCAGACTGGTTCCAAGATGCCCGGGTGCGTCAAGCAATGACGATGTGTACAGATCGACAAAGCATGGTTGACAATATTTTATACGGCCGTTCTGAAGTCATTCACACCTACATCCCCAGCGTCCACCCCCTCTACCCTGATGGGTTAACCGAATATCCATATGACGTCGAAGCTGCAAATGCTTTGCTCGATGAAGTAGGGTATGTAGACACTGATGGTGACGGCATTCGTGAAGATTCAATCACTGGCGTTCCATTTGGCGTAACTTTAGGCACAACCGTTGGCAACGAAATGCGCCAACAGCTCACCCAAATCTTCAAAGAAAACATGCTCGAATGTGGCATCGACATTGAACTATACTACCTGCCTTCCAGCGAATGGTTTGCAGACGGTCCTGATGGGCCACTGTTTGGCCGCCGCTTTGACCTAGGCGAATTTGCCTGGGTTAGCGCCGTTCAGCCAAGCTGCAACCTCTATCTGAGCAGCCAAATCACAGGTCCAGAAGACGAAGGGTTTGGCGGTTGGGGCGCAGCTGGCGACACCGGTTGGAGTAACGAGGCATTCGACCTGCAATGTAACACTGCATTGAGTTCGCTGCCTGGTACAGCGGATTACGAAGATGGTCACAAAGAAGCGCAACGCATCTTCTCTGAAGAAGTTCCAGTCATTCCGTTGTTCTTGCGTCTCATCGTAGCAGCGGCTCGCCCTGAAGTTGTTAACTTCGGCGTCGATCCGACCAATGGTACAGAACTGTACAATCTCTACGAAATCGACTTGCAACAATAACGGCTTGTTTTAGCCATGACCTGACAGGTTTTTCCGAGCCTGTCAGGTCTTTTTTTTGCCCCAATCCCCCAATTAGGCCACAATACCATCCTAATCACCCACTAATACAACGAGGTAACCTATTGCACACGCGAAATGTACGAATAATCGGTGTCCCAATGGACCTGGGACAAAGTCGGCGAGGCGTCGATATGGGTCCCAGTGCCGCTAGATATGCTTGCTTGCAAGCCAAATTAGAACGACTGGGTCATCATGTACATGACGAAGGCAATGTCTCTGTCCCGAATCCAGAAGAACCTGTTGCTAAATCAGGCATCAAACGGCTCAAAACAGTAGCCACAGTTTGTGAAAATATTTTCCAGATTGCTCGTGAGTGCGTCACCAAAGATGAATTTTCTATTTTTATTGGCGGCGATCACAGCATCAGCATCGGCTCCATATCCGCAGCCGCTTACGACGAGTCGGTGGGGGTAATTTGGATAGATGCTCACGCTGATTTCAATACACCAGAAACCTCTCCCAGTGGCAATATTCATGGGATGCCGGTTGCCGTACTCACTGGGGAAGGTCCAAATGAGTTAGTCAATATCGGTAAACCCAGTGCTAAATTACATCCCACTCAAATTGTGCAAATCGGTATTCGGGACCTGGACAATCTAGAGCGAGACCGGTTGGCTCAAAGCGGCATTCATGTATTCACCATGCGCCATTTAGACGAATTGGGAATGGCAGCGGTAGCACGGCAAGCGCTGGACCGGCTGCGCCATTTGCGCCGCATTCATGTTAGCCTAGATATGGACAGTCTGGAGCCAGATGAAGCGCCTGGTGTCGGTACACCTGTTCCCGGCGGGTTAAGCTACCGGGAAGCCCATTTGCTGATGGAGATTTTGGGCGACAGTGGCCGAGTCCAGTCGGTAGACGTGGTGGAGATTAACCCAATCTTAGACGAACGAAATAAAACGGCCGAATTGGCCGTAGAACTGGTAGCATCGTTGTTGGGACAGCGAATTTTGTAAAAAAGCATTTCAGCACTTCAGCCTGTCAGCACTTCAGCTTTTGGCTGACTAGCTGAAATGCTGACTAACTTTTCGAAGGAAACCATATGGCAGCAGTGATGCGAGGTCTCGAGGCCGAAGCCTATGACCGGCAATACAACGACAAAGAACTATTAAGCCGCATTTGGCACTATTTTCGACCACACAAACGCAAGATTTGGATTATTGTGATCAGTATATTCCTATTGTCGGCTACAAGTGCTGCCGTACCAATCATTGTTTCCAACGGCGTAAACGTCATGGCTGATGGCGCTGATGACAGCTTGATTCCAGCGTTAATTGGCGTGGTGTTTGCCATTGGTGTAGGCGTTTGGCTGCTGAATTGGGTGCGCCGTCAGCTTTCCACCGAAATCATTGCGGACATGATTTTAGCGATTCGGACCGATTCATTTGATGCGTCTGCGCGCAAAGACCTCTCATTTTACGATGAATTCAGCACCGGCCGCATTGTGAGCCGCATCACGGGTGATACCCAAGAGTTCGGCGAAGTATTGATTTTGGCAATGGATGTGGTTAGCCAACTGACGGTAGCGTTCATTTTAATTTTTGCGTTGTTCAGCATTCAATGGCAGCTCACACTGGTGGTGTTGTCGATGGCTCCGTTTGTGGTGTTGGCATCGCTAGGCTTCCGGAGATTGGCACGTCGGGTGACGCAGCAAAGTTCTCGCGCACTGGGTGAAGTGAACAAGTCAATTCAGGAAGCCGTGACCGGCATTCGCGTTGCTAAAAATTATCGTCAAGAACAAGCGATTTACGACGAGTTTAAGGCAATCAACAGGCA
>QQUD01000859.1 GCA_008501785.1 Chloroflexota bacterium | reverse complement strand
AAAAGTGGGATGGGCAATCAAAAATGGGATGGTCGCTTTGTTTTCTGGATCAATGTCCAAATGTTGTGCCATAGTTGCATACGACTCCTCATGGTCGTGAATGCCTTCTGCAGGATGAAAATTGGGCGCGGTTTTAGATTGCGCTGGTGTAGTTTAGCAATAAATGCTTTGGGATCAGGGAACAGGTCACGATTCCAGGTGTAGCCCGTCCAACCAGTTGAATCGTTGCCGGTGTTTGTGAGGTGCCAATCCATGTCCACAATGCAAACCGACAACGGCACTTCATGCGCAATAAATTCATCCATTAAATCGAGCAGTTCGTCTTCCGCATAAGCCCAATAGCGGCTCCACCAATTCCCCAACGACCAGCGCGGAACCATTGGCGCTGGCCCAGCAACTTTCGCAAAATCAGACAAACACACTTTGTAATCGGTGCCGTATCCAAAAAAGTAGAGGTCTTGATACCCGGCTGGTGCGTTGCGATTGGTTAACCAGCCAGTTTCGTCAAAAACCAATCGCTTTGAATCATCGTAGACAACCCAGCCACTGCGCGACAATAATCCTTCTTCAAGGTCAATCGCGCCATCGGCCCGGTCCAGCGTTCGCGTCGTGCCTTGCAGATTGAGCGGGTTTGCGTCGCCATAATGCCAGACGGTGTTGTTTTCTGTGAGGGCGATGTTGAGGGCTTCAGGTGTGAATTGTGGTGCATCGAGTTGGTAGTTGAGTTGCAGGTGATTGGTGTTGAGGTAAAAACGGCCGTTTTCCTCCCCAACTTCAAACTTCGGCACCGGCTGTTCCCGATACCAAAGTGCCTGACTGGGGCGGTCCTCAAATTCGCCAGTCGGGCTAAATTCCAGCCGCAGCAGCCGAGATGTCAACACAGTAACCCGAAACTGCGATCTTTTAATCACAGCATCGACATGAGCAACAGGTGCAAATTGAATGGGAAAGGATTCAGTATATTTCATCATCTTCAACCCTTGAATATTTGTTTTAAAAGCCACAATTATACCAACATTCCCAACTAATCCGCTTACCAACGCACTTCATACGCTATCCCCACAGTCCGCCCAATTTTCCTGAAAATATGCAAAAATGGTTGACAAGAACGTTTGTAAGATTATACTTCAGGTTGTTATGCATAATTTTGTTATGTATCTAGAAGAGAAATCACGAATAAGACGAATGAACGAATGGGACGAATGAAAATGGCCGTATCAAAAAACGAAAAATTTGAATCAGAATCCCCTTTAAAATCATTCGATAGTCGAACATTTATTGGGAATGTATTGATTTTAGTGGCATGGGGATGGCTGTTTTATCCACTGGTAGAATACTTAACTGTCATCTTTTCACGTGAGGATTTTCGCACGAACCAGATTTTGCTGATTGGGATTGCCGTTTTGCTCGTTGTGCAGGTACAAAAGGGTAATTTTCGGCCAAAATTAGATGCACCACCGGAGTTTAAAATACGGCCGTTTCTCCTCCTCCTCTTCAGCGCCATCATCTACCTCCTCATCGAACGCTTTCTCGATGTAAACACCCTGTCGGCCAGCCTGTTTGGGCTAGCAACGTATGGCTTGCTCGGATTGTGGCTGCCACAGCAGCAGTGGCGACAAGGTTTCCCGGCAGCACTGCTGCTCATCGGCACACTGCCATTTGGCGACCACATGCAAACCTTTATTGGCTACCCGATGCGTATCCTCACCGCCGCCATTGTGCGTGATGGTTTGGCCGCAACCGGTATTGCGGCCATTGGCATCGACACCATTCTTGTTTTTGAAAATGGCGTCTCCCATATCGACATTCCATGCAGCGGCGTCAAAAGTTTGTGGACCGGCTCCCTCTTTTTGCTGGCTGCCACCTGGATTGAAAATCGAAAGCTGAATTGGGGATGGCTGGGAACGGCCGTTATCTTTTTCCTCCTCCTCTTCCTCGCCAACCTCACCCGCGTCGCCATCCTGATCACCATCGGTGAAGTTTTCCAACTACCATTCCTTGCCGAAATGCTGCACATTCCACTGGGGGTGCTTGGGTTTGTGGGTGCTTGTGCTGCAGCGGTCACACTGCTGCGCAAACAAAAAACAAAAAACGGGAAACAAGAAGGCACACCCCGTTCACAATTCACAATTCACAATTCACAATTCATTATTTCTTCTTCTTTTCTACAACCAACACTCATCATCATCCTCGCATTCATGGCCCTACTCTACTCCCCTCGCCCCATCACCGGCCTCACCACCGCAACACCCATATGGACCTTTGCAGACGAACTAACCAGCACACCCTTGCCGCTCAAACCCGACGAAAACGAATGGCTCACTCGTGACGGAGCCGACGCTGCCGACCGCTATCGCTTCGAATGGCGTGGCGTTTCCGGTTCAATGATTCTCATCAACAGCCACACCTGGCGTGCCCACCATCGCCCAGAGCGCTGTTTCGAGGTGTATGGGCTGTCACTCGACAACTCAAGCACCCATCTTATCAATCAAACAATGCCGGTACGCCTGGTCAAACTGGGCGACGGCAATCAACAAACCTTATTTACCGCCACCTACTGGTTCCAGTCCAACACCCAAACCACCGACGACTACGGCACACGCATTTGGTCCGATCTGGCTCCCAAACGTGAGCGCTGGATGCTCGTCTCCATCATTTTCGACGACGTCGTCGATCCAAACAATCCCGACATCGCAGCGTTTTACGAAATGATGCACGAGACGGTGGCAAAGCAATTAAGCAATCAGCAATCAGCATTCAGCAATCAGCAAGATAATTCTGGCTGACGCCTGAAAGCTGAACCCTGATACCTAAAAAGGAGTACACATGAACTTCCTACGCAAATTATTCGACAAAAATGGTTGGTCTTACGGTCTATTCTGGTCGTGGAATATTATTTTTCTGGCATTTATGTTTTTGGGATTTGCGCCCGTTGTGCTGATGGAAATGATAACGGCCGTTCGCACAGGCGAAATTCCCGCAAGCTTTCTCCTTTACGCAGTCATTTTGACATTGATTCCAGCATTCGCAATCGGACTCGGATTTACACGATTGCGACGCTACCCAACCCGGTTATTTGCATTGGGCTACGGCGTCGAAGGTCCGATCATGCTGCTGCTAGCACTGCGCTTTTTCGCTGTGCGACAGATGACAGCAGCTGTTGCACTGCTGCTGGTCACAGCGGCACTCGGCATCCTCACCTACCTCTGGCAGCTGCTCGACAAACAAGACGGCAAACGGCATATTGTTTTGACACATCTACGCATGATTGGCCTCACGCTATTGCTAATCACGGGCATCTACACCGCCATTTGGATAAGCTTTTACGCACTGCCAATTAGCGTCGAAGGTATTCGTTCTATAGATGAATTTTTTGAAGGCATTTGGCGAATGATTACCGACTTTGAATTCAGTTCTATTCAGTGGCGCATGGTTCCATTTACCGGGCTGGGAATCATTCTTTTCGTATTTAGCGGCACGCTGTTTGTAATGATGCCGATTGCTGTATCCATTCTCTATGCGAAGGCGTGGTGGCGAGGGGCAAAAGAGTTAACGGCCGTTTCCAGCCCCATCCGCGCCATGATTGTGACAACGGCCGTTTTCCTCATCCTCATCCTGCTGGCCATCCCGGCCAACAGGCAACCACAGCACAAAGCATTTGCCCTGCTCGAAACACCACCCACCACACTGGCCGAAGCAGAGCAGCTATTAACAGAAGAAAACGCGATTCGGGATGGGCTGCTCAATTCATTTTTGGCACCCCAGCGATACATCACCGCTCAAGGTGAAGTACGTCATGTGTACGAAATGTATGAACACACGCTGAAGTTGGAACCCGAAAATGCAAGCCGCGTGCAAGCTGCCTATGAGGCAATTGCCCAACCCATTTTGTACAAACCCGTTGATCCAGACAGTATCGACCCAACCTCGTGGGATTCGCAAGCCCTGCGCACCGAGCCACAGCAGGCCGCAGAGCTGTACTTGCAATACTTTGACGAACCCATCATTGAAGGGGAACACGACACAGTCGTGCGTGCCGCCCGTTCAACATGGTCCATTGATCAAGCGCGTTCAAACTGGCAGGCAGTGGATGATCGTGAAATTTTGCTCACGAACCAGGAAGTTACTTTGACAGAACATGGCGATTGGGCTGAGTTCGAGCTGTATGAAGTGTATCAAAACCAGACATGGCAGCGGCAGGAAGTGGTTTATTATTTTAGTTTGCCAGAAACGGCCGTTCTCACCGGCATCTGGCTAGGTAACAGCGCAGACCGAGACACACGGTTCACCTACCACATCGCCCCACGCGGCGCAGCCCAAGCCACCTACCGTAACGAAGTGCGCCGCAATATCGATCCGGCCCTGCTTGAGCAAATTGGCCCCAGCCAATACCGGCTTCGCGCCTTTCCGGTCGAGCCAGCACGCCGAGACTGGACCGACAGAAATTTCAGTCCAACCATCCGAGAGGGCGATCACCTGCATTTGTGGGTTACATGGCAAGTCATGGCCGACGGCGACAGGTGGCCGATGCCGCATTTGGCCGATAAATTCAACGTTTATTGGACCGATGAAAGCGAACGCTTGCTCAATGGCGAACCGGTTGCATGGGGCGAAGATACCTGGCTGCCTGAAACCGTCGCCATCAACAACCCCACTGAACCCACCACCCATCTGGTGAATTATCCTGATGGCACGGCTGTGATTGTAGAGCCGGTAGCAACTGTTAACAGTCAACAGTCAACAGTCCACAGTCAACTTGCTGTTGTGGTGGACCGTTCGCGCAGCATGGCGAAGCTGGCTAATGAAGTGGAGAAGATGTTGACTGAATTGGCTGCATGGGGAACGGCCGTTGACGTTTACCTCACCGCCTCCCCCATTCGCGGGGAAGCGCCTTCCCGCACAACGCTCGATGAATTGGACATAGAAAACATGCTCTACTACGGCGGTCAAAATCCGGCGCAATTGCTCACACAGTTCAATGATCTGCACAATGGCGAAACATATGACGCGATTTTGGTGCTGACGGATGGGTCTGGTTATGAATTGGGCGAACCGGAAACGGCCGTTTCCATCCCCAATTCCCCGATATGGATGGTGCATTTAAACGGCCGTTTTCCCATCGGTTACGACGACGACACATTAGCAGCGATTCAAGGCAGTGGTGGTGGTGCCGTTGGCAGCTTAGACGAGGCGCTTACCCGGTTGACGGCGGCGCAAGAGGGAACGGCCGTTGACATTGTAGATGGCTATAAATGGTCGGTAATAAATGAAACGGGAACCTTACCACCCAACGCCCTCCAACACGCCCCAACAGATCCGTTTGCAGCAT
>QQUD01000758.1 GCA_008501785.1 Chloroflexota bacterium | reverse complement strand
AAGTGTGCTGCCGCTCTCTGTCAGAAAAGCCACATTATTCCATGAGCCGCTGTGTCGTTGAGTGAAGTTGATACCGTCTGTGGTGCTGTATAGGTAGGCGTTGTTGGCGGAATCTTTAAACTCAAAATAAAGTGTGCCATTGTTTTCAGCCAGGTAGGATAATCCATTCCAGGTGCCAGTGTTATGCTCTTGCAAGCAGATTTCTGCTGGCGTGTCTGAGGTTGTAAAGGTCAAGTCTGAGCCGTTGGTGGTGCCTTTTGCGTTTGTGCCGACAATGCGATAGTGGTAGGTGGTGTTGGGGGTGAGGCCGGAGATGGTTTTGCTAACGGCCGTATCCGTGCTACCTGTAAGCGGACTCTGGTCGGCCGTGACAGTTGTTCCGTAGCTGGTTGTGAGTCCGTATTCGAAGGTAACGGCCGTATTATTCCCATTGGCGTTGACAGTACCGTTTAGCGTTGCCTCTTCGCTGCTCACGCTTGAGGCAGCGTTTGTTACGGCCGTTGGCGGCGAGGTCAAAGTGCCTGTGCCTGAAATGACAAAAGTATACAAACTATGATCGGGGTGATTATTGGCAATGTTGATCGTATCTGTAAAAGTGCCCATTGCCGCAGGATTAAAGGTGACATCGAAGGTGGTTGTGGTGTTGCTATTTATTGGACTGGATGGTTGGGTGCTTACTGTAAAATTGGTGCCGGTTGTGAGGGTAACGGCCGTTGAGCCAGTCAACGATAAATCAGTATTTCCCGAATTGCTGATGGTGAATGTGTGCGTGATAGGTACGCTCCCGACATGCACGCTGCCAAAATCAGTGTCGTCAGCAATGGTTGGCGTTGTATCGCTGTTGGAAATGGATTGACTTTTGCCCTGCACGTCGATTTCAATGCAAAGGGAATTATACTGGTGATAATCGTAGGAACTGTCAGTAAACCTGAAATAGGGGATGCCGTTCTTCTCCATAAGGAACGTCATACCTGTCCAGGTGCCGTTCGTGCGTTTGGTGAAGTTAATGCCATCTGTTGTTGTGTACAAATTATTGTAGTAGGAGTCATCTTTGAGATTGAAATAAAGGGCACCATTATGTTTGGTTAGATAATTGATTCCATACCAGGTTCCCGCGTTACGTTTAGTGAAGTTGACACCGTCTGATGTGCCATACATATCATAGGTAGATTGCGAACTTTCTTTGAAACTGAAATAGAGCGTACCATCACTTTCTGTTAGGAAAGAAAGATCACCCCATGATCCGATATTTCGCTCTGTAAAGGAGGTACCATCAGTGGTAGAGTAGAGATAGAGATGATAATTAGAATCCCGGAACATGAAATAGTGCGTGCCACCACTCTCCGTCAAGAATCTGAAATAATTCCAGGTGCCAGCATTGCCTTCGGTGAAGTTTAATCCATCTGAGGTAGAGTACAAATGACTATCGTTAGATGAATCCTCAAAATCAAAATAAAGGATGCCGCCAACCTCTTTCTCAAACTCGATTTCATTCCAGGTGCCTGGATTTCGTTGCGTGAAGGTGGTTCCATCCGCTGTGGTGTAAAGGTGAAAATCCCACGAGGAATCAGTGAAAGAAAAATAAAGCGTGCCGCTGCTTTCCGTCAGATATTTGAGTCTCTCCCAGGAACCGGCATGGCGTTCAGTAAAATTGACTCCATCGCTAGTGGCGTACAGGTGCTCGATGAAGCCAGGTTCTCTGAACTTAAAATAAAGCGTGCCACCGCTTTCCGTCAGGAAGGCAATATGATCCCATGTCCCATTAGTTCGCTTCGTGTAGTTGATACCATCTGAGGTAGTATAAATATGCCTATTGTTCGAAGCATCAGCAAAACTGAGATAAACTGTGCCCCCATTTTCCGTTAAAGCATACACAGAGCTCCATGTTCCAGGATTACGTTCAGTGTAGGTCACACCATCTGTCGTGGTATACAGTTTATCGCTATTCCAGCCATCTGAGAATGAAAAGTATAGCGTGCCACCACTTTCTGCAAGAAATGAAACAGAATTCCAATCCCCAATATTTTGTTCATTGAACGTGATACCATCTGTGGTTGTGTATAGGTGGTAATTGTAGTTTTCATCAGTGATCATGAAATAGAGTGTGCCGCCGCTCTCATTTAAAAAGCTTATGCCACGCCATGTTTCAGAAGTGCGTTTTATAAAGTTGATGCCGTCGGTGGTGGTGTAAAAATTCGTGTTGCGGGAGGTGTCGGAGAAATAGAAAAAAAGTGTGCCATTGCTCTCTGTCAATAGATAAAAGCTATCCCACGCGCCGGAGGGATGTTCTTGCAAACAGACGTCTCCTGGTGCAGCCTGAACAATTGTGTGTTTAGGCGAAAGAATAAAGAATAATAGAATTGTGACCAAAACGAACAAAACGAGACTGAAGGATTTTTGTAAAGGTTGCATTTTAACTCCTACAAGGTTCAATTGGGAACCTTTTGTGCTTGCTTACCTTATTGGTAGGGGTATTCAGTTATTGAATTTAGTTAGTTAAATTGAAAACTCTGCGAATGCGAACTACTGGCAGGAGTAAATAAATCCCAAACTCCAAAATTATATTCCCCACCGAAATAAGATTTTAAGAATGGGCAAGGGGTTTATTAGCAACTAAAAATTGGTTGCCAAAAACCTTTCTTGATGTGGTTACTAAATTTGATTGATTAAATGTAAGCGACTTTACCCTTTACTTACCCTTTACAGGGAACTCCTCAAGTGGGGATATTATAAAAAAACCTTTATAAATTAACAAGCGAAAAAATATGACAATGGGGTGTTTCGGGACTAAATAGCTATGTTGGTTGTGGGGTGTATGTAAATTGTCAATTGCTAATTGTCAATTGTCAATTGTTAATGAGGTTGGGCGGAGAATGGGCGTGGTGGGGTCGCTGAGGAGGATGAAGGTGTCGTGGATGTCTTGTAGGGCGGGATTGTTTGTGGTGGTGAGGGATTGTTGGGCGTGGAGGAAGGCGTCGCCGATGCGGGTGGTTGCTGGATTTTCTATCTCTTTGATGAGTGTGTTTGCAAAGGGTTCTTGATGTTGGGATAGGGTTAGGCTGGTTGCGGCAACGGTGACAATGGGGCCATTTGGTGTGTTGAGCATTGTTTCGGAAAGGGACGGTTGGGTGGGATGGGCAAACAAACCTGTGAGGCAGGTGAATTGCAAAATGATGGGGGGCATGGATGTGGGGAGTTGATCCTGATGCAAGATGCTAGTTTGTCCCCATTGTGTCAAACTGCCGTGACCAATGTATGCGGCAAACCAGCTTGCGGGATCAAGTTGTGGCGTGGACTGGGTGTCGGTGTGGGAGAAACGGCCGTTAATCACCAACCTATCCGCCATCTTTGAAAAAGCTGGGTCTGCCGGATCAACAATCACTGTTTCAGCTTTGAGTTCAGCTTGATGTTCGTAGGCAAGGGTGCGTTTGACGAGGTTGGTGACTTCTTGTTTTGAGTTAACCGGCCAGCGACCCAGGGCCAGGTCAGAACGGCCGTCTTCATCCACATCTGCCAATCGGGCATCACTGATCGTTTCGCCACCGAATGTGACTGGAACCATGAGGGTGGGGATATGGTGGGCTGGGGGTGGGTTGATATAGCTTCGATAATCTGTTGTGGCGTCTCCCACGAGCAGCACGTATTGGGGTGATGGCGACCAATTTTTTGATGCGTGTTGCAAGAATGAGTGGATAGCTTGTGGTGTTTCGTGTCCGGTGGCGAACGTGTCGTATAGGTCTGCGATGGACACGATGGCGACTTGCAACCCTTCGGACTCACGTTGTGTTTTGAGGGGGGAAACGGCCGTTTTCAACGCATCTGTCGTCACAATTACAAAATCTGCACCTGAGATTACCTCTAGCCATGCTCTGTTTCGTAAAAGCTGGAGGTGGGGCGGCTGCTGCATTTCGTGAGATGTTGTGACTAAATAGTGTTGATTTTCGTTGGCGGCAAAGGTGAGGGTGTTGTTTTGATGCTGCCAGTGGGTGAGCAGTTGTGGTTTGTTGGGTTGGGTGAGGTTGAAGAGAAACGGCCGTTTTTGCACCCCATCCACCTGCACATTTCCCACTTGAGTGTTGATTGTGAAGATTTGATTGGTGGGAGCGGATGTTGTTGTAACGGTGAGATCAATCCAATCAAGCAGTACAATATCCACCGGATTGTCTATTGATGGTGGATTGTTGAAGGTAATTTGATTTTGACCGCTGTGTAACAACCCTGCTGGTATGATGATGGTTTCGGTGTGCGTGATGGCTCCGTCCCATTGCAACGTTTTAAGGAAGTGATCATTAATCAGTACGTCTATATCGTGGTCGATTTTTATTTGTGGATTGCTGCTCAAACCCCATAGGCTGATAGTGATTTGACTTGAATCATGCAATAGGTGTGGCAGATTTAAATCAATGGCGAAGTGTCCATCTGGTTGGAATTTGTGCCAAAACCAAACAGTATCGTTGGCAGCAGTGCGGGCGCGACTTTCGTAGATATTGTTTTGTTCGAAATGTTGGGTTTGGGTGATGGTAGAAAAGGTTGGGGCATTGGGTATGAGGGAAACGGCCGTTTCCTCCATCAGCACACCTTTTTTACCTGTTTCTAGCATATAAACACGGGTCGGTGTGTAGCGATTTGTGGGGGCTTGTCCGTAAAAAATGAGGGCGTTGTTGTGGATGGTGTAGGGAACGGCCGTTTCTGCACTGCTCAAATACAAATTATCCGCTTCAATTTGATCAATCTCGAAACCTGCTGATTGCAAATCGGTTCGTGTTACCCTTACCAGACGATCCATTTTAACTTCCATTTTGAGATGGTTTGGATCGATGTGTGCATTGTCACGTTGATGACAATTAGTAAAAAGTAGCCCTATGCAGATTAGTAAAACAGAAATAACCAGTTTGAAGAAATTTAAACGCAGATTTTGAGGATTTAGCCGCAGATTTCGAAGATTAGAGTAGAAAATAAAAAAAATCTTCGAAATCTGCGATGAAATCTGCGTCATCTGCGTTTACTTCTTTTCCAAACTCTTTTTACAGAGCACTTTAACCATTGCGACGAGTGAATAGGATAATGGCTCCGATAACGGCCGTACTAAATATCAAGATACCCATCAAAAAGCCACCCCAAAGGTAAATGCGACCTGAACTGATATTCTCAGGCTTTCCCGCTGCGCCTTCAGTTTCAGGAGTCGCAGCAGCTGAGTCACCAATAATCACCACTGTTGCCTGGGGGGATGTGCTGTCGCCATTGATAGGGTTTGCTGGATAAGCTGTTGGGGGTAAGGGTGTTGGAGGTGCTGGTTCTGATTCTAGTTCTGGCTCTGGTTCTACATAGGCAGTAG
>QQUD01000716.1 GCA_008501785.1 Chloroflexota bacterium | reverse complement strand
ATGATCTACCTAGAGGTCTCAATTCGATTGGGACCGAAGGCGGGTTGTTGTATGCACCACCGTTCCGCTGATTCAATAGGCCTGAATAATTTGGCAAAAAACATGACACTATTATAAAAATGCGATATATTGCAGTTTGGGACTGATTTGCCTATTTGGAGGGTGTGTATTCACCGGTAAATTAAAGAGGAGCTTGGTGTGCAAAACTTCTTAGCGATTTGGCATCTGCGGCGAAAGCAAGTTCTTTCGCTCGTAATTTTGTGTGTGATCAGTTTGACCTTCAGTACGGGCAGCGTGCGTGCTCAAACTCCCCATTTGGCTGAGGTCAATTTTGTCATTACAGGACGGCTTGTGGACAGTCAGGGTCAGCCAATTTCGACAGCTAAAATTTCACTTGCAGGAACGGGAGAAGAAAACGCTCATGATGCCCATGACCAGGAAACGGCCGTTTCCAGCCGTGAAGATGGCACATGGTTGCTCTCGCTCCCTTCGTTACCATCTGCCGAGATCCACCTGAAAATCGAACGGCCCCATTTTAAGACAGTGACAATTCCCTTCGACAACAACATATTGCCACAATTGGAAGAAACACGCTCCCACCATGTCGGTGATTTGACTTTGGAGCGACGGATTACGGCTGGATTCTGGGCTGCCACAATCATTTTTGTAGGACTCTTGTTGTTGATTGCTTTTGAAAAGCTGCACAGCACGACAGCAGCACTGGCTGGGATTTCTGCCATTTTTATCGTCACCTTTCTTGGTCAAACGCTCTCTTCAGATTTGTATATCATCAGTTTTGACCGTGCCCTCACCTACATCAATTGGGAAGTGATTTTCCTGCTGATTGCGATGATGATCATGATTGCTATCATTGAGAGCACAGGTATTTTCCAATGGATGGCTTTCCAGGCTTATCGGATCAGTCGTGGACGTAGTTGGATTTTGGTATTGATGTTGATGGGAATAACGGCCGTTGCATCTGCCCTACTCGACAACTTCACCACCATGCTGCTGATGACGCCAATCAGTCTGCAAATTGCGCTAGCTTTGAGAATTAATCCGCTGGCTCTGATCATCCCTGAAGTATTGGCTTCAAATGTTGGTGGGATTAGCACCCTCATTGGCACACCCACAAATATTTTGATTGGCGCGTATGCCGACATCGGATTCAGTGATTTCCTGGTGCATCAAACAGTTGGGGTGCTGGTGGCTCTGATCGTTATGGGCGGGTATGTACTTTTCCATTATCGAGCTGAATGGCGTAAGACCAGCAAAGATCTCTCCCCTAAGTTGTACGCCATCTTAGAAAAAAACGCAGCCATTGATGACCCAGATGCCCTCTGGAAATCTGGGCTTGTTTTTGTGCTCACATTGGTCGGTTTCGTTGTTGGGGAACGGTATCATATTGTTCCAGCCGTGCCTGCTTTGATCGGTGCAACTGCACTGCTTGTCTGGCTGCAGCCGGATGTACACGAGATGATCCGCTCAGTAGACTGGACAACCCTTGTTTTCTTTATGGCCCTTTTTATCGTTGTCGGGGCCGTTCAAGAAGTTGGCCTGATCAGCTTCATTGCTGATAGGATTAGTCACCTGGTGGGTGACAATCTGGCATTAGGAATCTTCGTGATGGTTTTTGGTGCTGGTACACTTTCTCTTGCCATTGCCAATATTCCGCTTGCTGCATCGTTGCTACCGGTCGCTGATCTCCTAACGGGCAACATAACCGGCGCAGGCAATAAGGCGCTTTATTACAGCTTATCAATGGGCGCAGCGATGGGCGGAAATGGTTTACTGATTGGGGGTGAAGCCAATCTCGTCACGGCTGGTATCGTTGCCCAAACAGATTCTCCCATCTCTTTTAAGGAGTTCATGCGCATTGGCTTGCCGGTTACGTATCTAACCTTGACAATTGGTTACCTTTGGCTGCTGCTCCATTTTGTCATTTTTGGAAGCTAATGCGTTGATATTTGGAGGTAAGTCGCATCATGAAAAAAATTCTTTTTCCAACTCGCGGTGGTCTTTCCAGTCGTGCTAACCAGGATCGGGCAATTTCGCTTGCCAAAGAGCGCGGTGCTCGACTCATCTTTTTCCACGTAACAGATATACGTTTCCTCAACCATATGGCTTCACCGCTATTGATAGATATTGAAAAAGAAATGGATGAATTGGCAACATTTATGTTGGCTATGGCACAAGAACGAGCCGAAAAGGCAGGGGTTGAGGCACGTTATGTTGTGGGCCACGGCATATTTCGTCAGGCATTGAAAAAAGTGATTGAGGAACAAGAAGTGTCATTAATCCTGTTAGGTGCGCCTCAGGGCCGTACCGGTCTGACAACGCTTGACTTTTTGCAAGAACTTGCCCAGGAATTGCAAACTGATACGGGTGTTGAGGTTATCCTCATTAAGAATGGCGAAATTATTGACCATTTCACATCTGAAAGTGGAGAATTTGAACACGAGTAAAAGATTTTTTCAAAAACAACTTCTTCCTGACCTGAGGCTCTCTTTTGTCGGCACTGGTCAGGGACATGGAAAAAGGTGTTTACGGCCGTTTATCCTCCCCCAAAAACACCTCCGCAAACTGATTCATCCCCATAATCGTCAACAGTAAATAAAACGCCAGATGGTGAAGCACCGTCTGGCGGGAATCTGCCGGTTAAATTGTCGCTTTTGTGACTCAGGCAGCCCTATTCGCCAGACGTGATGTCTGTACGGCGGCTGCGGCGAAATTATTGTTTCGTGTCACAAGATTCGTATTCATGGGCCAAATCGTAACAAAGGCGGTGGCGACTGTCAACGATTTGAATGATTCTGTCAGGGAAACTTCGGTATGGGAAAACGGCCGTTTTGCATCACTGCTTTTATCATCCAACAGTCTACCTCATTTGACTGTAAGCTTGGAAATTATTTGTCGTAAAATCTTGCTTGGTATTTGTCGTAGTGGTCCTATTCTCGGCCAATTTGTTAGCCACAAAACGTCCGTTGTTACTTATACAGTTTGTATATGTGATACGGCGTAAATAGCTTATACAATTCGTATAAATTTAGCCCAAAATAAGGTTAAGTGTGAACAGGCTATGGTTTCATGGGTCATCAGGTGTTTATTGTAATCATTACACTATATGACAAATAGCTTCCAAGAAAATACGTCATTTATCTTCCAAGCTTACATTTGACATATTTCTGCCTTTATGCTAAATTGTGGCAGTTCTGCTCAATGAAACTTTGTTTCTTTGAGTGAAACAAACTGTGACCACGAGGGAAGATGTGACACAATCATCCTACACAATTGAAGCGTTATCGCGCGGCTTGCAAGTCCTATCATTATTTAACCGTGAAACGCCGACCCTATCTCTCACTCAAATCATAGACGCCAGCAACATTAACAAAACAACTGCTTTTCGCATCGTTTCCACTTTGGAAACAGCAGGTTACCTGGAACGCGATCCGCAGACCAAGCGTTACCGGCCAGGATTAAAAGTATTGCAGCTTGGATTCACGGCGATCTCTAGCCTGGAATTCAGGCAAGTGGCACGTCCATATTTACAACGCCTATCCCAGGAAGTGGAGAGAACAGTCAGCTTGAGCGTATTGGACGGAATGGATGTCGTATACATAGATCGCGTCCGTAACCGAGAAGTTATCGGCGTTGTACTTGGTCTAGGGTCTCGTATTCCGGCCCATTGCGCTTCTTTGGGAAAAGCTATGTTAGCATTTTTGCCCTCTGATGAACTCAACCAACGACTAGACGGCGCATATCTCCAACGCTACACACCCAGCACCCTAACTGACAGCGCTTCTTTGAAAGCAGATTTGGCTCGTATTCGTGAGCTTGGTTACTCAGTTAATGATGAGGAATGGATAAAAGGGCTGCGTTCTACCGCTGCTCCCATCCTGGACAGCAATGCCATTGCTGTAGGTGGGGTCAATATCTCTGTATCTGCGGGCGAATTCTCCCGTGAAGAGATGGAAGCCCGTTTCTCTCCGGCTGTACGCGCCACAGCTCAACAAATATCTCATGCTCTAGGACACTCACCTACTTAATTGCGGAATACAGAGCGTGGATTGCAAAACCAGCAGTCCCAATCCGAAATCCGAATTTCAATATCCGAAATCTAAAATGAAAAACTTACATTATCCTTTCCGCTTTTCTCGTACCGGCCTGAAGGGGCTGAAGCCTTCACCGACATTGACAATGAATGATCGCATTCAGGAAATGCGGGCATCTGGTCGAGAAGTTTATCATCTCGGTTTTGGCGAGGCACGTTTTCCAGTACATCCAAAGATCGCCCAGGCACTGCGAGAAAATGTGCAGCAGCGTAGCTACCTACCTGCTCTGGGTTTACCAGCGCTGCGTCAGGAAATCGCTGGATTCTATACACGCCATTTTGATTTACCGGTAACGGCCGATCAAATTGTCATCGGTCCTGGTAGCAAGTCGCTATTGTATGCCATGATGGCTGCGTTGGACGGCGACATTATCATGCCAACCCCAGCCTGGTCCTCGTACAAAGACCTGGCAACGCTGACCGAACGGCCGATTTTAGAAGTGCCAACAGAAGCTGACGCCAATTACCAGATCAATTTTGACCAAGTACAATCGGCGATAACGGCCGTTTCCAAAGAGTGGCGTCATCCCGATCTGCTGCTGGTGAACACCCCGCACAATCCCACCGGAACCGTGCTTCCCGCTGCAAATGTTCAGGAAATGGCCAATTTTGCGCGAGCCCGTGACCTGATGATAGTGAGCGATGAGATTTACAGCATGGTCACTTACAATGGAACTGTCCACACGTCGCCAGCACACTTTTATCCAGAAGGAACGGTCATTCTAGGCGGCTTGAGCAAGCATATGTCCCTGGGCGGCTGGCGTTTTGGTGTAGCCATTTTACCGTCCGGCGCAGCAGGCGCAGCGCTGGCGCGGGCAGTCCAGGCAATTGCTGGCTGCATCTGGTCATGTGTGACCGCACCGGTGCAACATGCCGCTCTGGTCGCTTACAGCAATGATGCAGACGTAGACAGTTACATTCGCGCCTGCACACAGATGCACGCCGCACGCACTTGTTTTCTGTATGATGCTTTCATTGAGTTTGGCCTTCTCTGTCCTGAACCAAAGTCTGCTTTTTACTTGTACCCATCCTTTGCTCAATTCCGTGAGCCACTAGCCGCCCGTGGCGTGCGAACATGCCAAGATTTGAGTCTTTATTTGCTGGACAATTATGAAATTTCCACCTTGCCCGGCGCGATCTTTGGCGACGATCCGCAGGCGCTGGCCCTCCGTTTTTCTACCAGCTTTCTGGATGCCGAAACGGACGAGCAGGCACACAATTTGGTCACCGCCTTCAACACAAATTCTGATCCTGACCATTTTGTGCAAAATCACCACCCTCGCCTACGCGAAGTTGCGGCTCGTCTAGCAGCGTTTGTGACGGAACTAGAGAAAAATAACGAATAACACTCTGGCCGGTTTTTGACCGAGCCAGCTTCAGCGGCTCGGTCAAAAACCGGCCGCAAACGAGGTATTAACCATGAGAGAAGTAGTCATTATTGACGCCGTTCGTAGTCCGGTTGGCCGTGTCGGCGGCGGATTGGCTTCGGTTCGTCCCGACGACCTGCTTTCCTATGTTTTTAAGGCGCTAATAGAGCGCACAGGCATCGATCCGGCCATCGTTGAAGACGTTTATGCTGGCTGTGGCAATCAGGCCGGCGAAGATAATCGTGACGTGGCTCGCATGGCCCTGCTGCTAGCCGGTTTTCCTAAAGAAGTTGGCGGCATTACCGTCAACCGCAACTGTTCTTCGGGATTGGAAGCGGTGAACCTGGCGGCAAAATCAATAATTGTGGGCGAAGCAGATGTATTTATCGGTGGTGGCGTGGAAAGCATGAGCCGCGCACCGTGGACCATGCCCAAGCCAGGGCGCGGATACCCCGTCGGCCATCCAAAAATCTATGACACAACCGTCGGCTGGCGATACGAAAATCCCCGCATGGACGCCATGTATCCAATTATCAGCCTGGGTGAAACGGCCGAAAACATTGCCGAAGAGATGAACATCAGCCGTGAAGACCAGGATGCCTTTTCCCTGGAAAGCCATCGCCGCGCCGTTGCTGCTATTAACGAAGGCAAGTTTAAAAACGAGATTGTACCCATCAGCGTACCACAGCGGAAAAAAGAGCCGATTATAGTGGATACGGATGAACACCCGCGCTACAAAGTAGAAAATGGCAAACACATTTTAGCCACCAGCATGGAACAGATGGCCCGGCTGCGACCTGCTTTCCGCCAGGGTGGCACCGTGACAGCAGCTAACTCTAGCGGCATCAATGACGGGGCGGCGGCTTTGCTGCTGATGAGCCGCGAGAAAGCGGATGTATTGGGCTTGAAACCGATGGCACGTTGGGTGGGGTCAGCCGTGGCTGGCGTCGATCCAGGCGTGATGGGGTACGGGCCGGTTCCAGCAACCAGCAAGCTACTCAAGCGTCTCGGGCTGACCCTGGATGACATTGGCCTGATTGAGTTAAACGAAGCGTTCGCAGCACAATCTCTGGGTGTCATCCGCCAATTGGGCTTAAATGAGGAAATAACCAACGTGAATGGCGGCGCAATTGCCTTAGGCCATCCGCTGGGCTGTTCAGGCGCGCGCATTTTGACAACCTTGTTACATGAGATGAAACTGCGGGCTGGTGGTGAAAAACGGCCGTATTACGGCCTGGCTACACTCTGTGTCGGTGTGGGGCAAGGTGTATCTACTATTGTGGAATGGCTAGATTAGGAAAAACTAGGAGACCCTATGCAACGACCATTAACCGGCATCCGCGTGATCAGTTTAGGCCAATATATGAGCGCCCCTTACTGCACCATGCTGCTGGCTGACGCCGGTGCCGAAGTGATCAAAATTGAACGCCCTGGCAAAGGCGACCCGCGCCGCTCCATCCCCCCATTTGTTGAGGGGGAGAATGGCGCTAAAAAAGCGGGCGGCTTCATCGCTTACAACCGCAGCAAAAAAAGCCTGGCTCTGAACCTGCGCAGCGAAGAGGGAAAGGAAATTCTGAAACAGCTCGCTGCCAAATCAGACGTTGTTGTCGAAAATTTGCGACCAGGAGCCACCAAGAAGATGGGCTTGGACTATGATGTATTGAAAGCAATCAACTCCCGGCTCATTTATGCAGCGATTTCAGGATTCGGCCGGTTAGAAGGGTACGAAGGACCATACGGTCAACGACCGGCGTTTGACATTGTTGCCGAAGCCATGAGCGGCGTCATGAACCTGGTTGGTTTTGCAGACAAACCCCCTTCTTGGACCATCTATGGGCTGGCCGATGTCTACTCTGGGATGTGTACCGCCTTTGGCATCATGCAGGCACTGTTCATGCGTGAGCGTACTGGTGAAGGCCAATTTGTAGACAGCGCTATGTACGATAATATGCTGGCGCTCAATGAACGCATGGTCACGTTGTACTCGCTTACCGGAAAGGAACCGGAGCGGGGACAGTTACGGCATCTTTATCCGCGTGCCGCTTTTAAGTGCAGCGACGGCTATCTGGCGCTGAATGTGCCAGATAATTTAATCTGGCAGCGCCTTTGTCAGGCGATGGAGCGCGAGGATTTAATTGACGATCCCCGCAGCGCTAACGGATCCGCACGGGCTGCGAATGCCGATTTCCTGGAGCCAATTATCAATGCTTGGCTGTCCAATCACACCCGAGATGCAGCTGAAGAGATTTTGAATGCGCGTGGCGTACCGGTGGGGCCGGTTTATACGGCCGCAGACGTATTTGCCTGTCCACAAGTAGAAGCTCGCAAAATGCTTGTATCCATTGATGACCCGGATGTAGGCACATATCGTTTCGCACGCACGCCAACCATGTTGTCCTCTTCCCCCGAAATTGACGCCCGACCAGCGCCCCGTTTAGGTGAACATACGCAGCAGGTTTTAAGCAACGTTTTGGGTTACACGGCTGCCGAAATAGCACATCTTGAAAAGGCTCAGGTTGTGGAATCGGCCATGAAATAACCTAACAGAGAAGAGAAGAAGGAGGTGAGGACAAACATTTAAAAGAGGTTGACTGTAAGGCGCTCACAGCGTCAATATCGACAAAAAGTCGATAAGTAGAAAATAATCAATTGTGAATAACGAATTGTGAATTGTGAATGAAATCGGTTCTTTCCACCCTCTGTGAACCCTTATTCTGATTTTTACAAAAGCAAAATCACACAAATCAACGAGTGATATTCTAGCCTGCTCACACTTCATAATTCACAATTCACAATTCCTTATTCTTTATCCTATTATGAAGTTCTGTATGGAGGAGGCTTGAATGTTTAAACGATTACCAATTTATATTCTTTTGCTATTCGTATTGACCCTAATTCTGGTTGCCTGT
Organism: Chloroflexota bacterium; assembly: GCA_008501785.1. The sequence continues at coordinate 13,778 of QQUD01000716.1, read as the reverse complement.
GGCGGGCAGCAAGTGGTAGAAGTAACCCGTGTTGTTGAACAAACGATTACGGAGGAAGTTGAAGTAACTCGTATTGTCACCGAAACTGAGGTGGAGACGGTAACTGAGGAAGTTGAAGTGACTCGTGTCGTGGAAGTAGAGGCAGAAGCGGCCGAGCCAATCATTATTGGCGCGACTGGTCCCCTTTCTGCGCCGGGTTCTGTAGGTGGTGGGATTGCCATGCAGTTCACGGCTCAGTTGGCGGTTGACGAGATTAACGCGGCGGGTGGGGTGCTGGGTCGTCCCATTGAACTAGTTTTTGTGGATACGCAGGGCTTGCCGGAACGGGGAACGGCCGTTGCCGAGCGCCTGATTGAGGAAGACGGGGCTGTAGCCATCATTGGTGAATATCATAGCGCCGTTGGCCTGACCATGATCGAAGTTTGCCACGAACGCCATATTCCTTGTGTATTCTCCGAAACATGGAATGACAATATCACTGCCGCTGGCTACGATGAAGTCTTTCGGGTTGCTGTCACCTCTACATTGGTCGCTTCCCAGCAGATCAATTGGTTGGATGCCTTGGGCTTTGAATATGTCGTCATTATTGCCGAAAATACCGACTATGGCGTACCCGCTTCCGAAGCACAAGTGGAGTTCATGACCGGGCGCGGTATTGATTCCGAGGTCTTCTTTGTTGAACTGGGGACAGAGGATTTCTTACCGGTGTTGACCCGTATTCAGGAAGGCGAGCGCACACCTGATGCTATCATGGTGCTAGTCACCGGTGAAACCAGTTACAATGTTGAGCAACAAATGGCCGAAATTGGACTAGCCCCAACTGAAGAAACCGTTTGTGTAGCCAACCAGGTCGCCATCAATGCGGAATATTGGGACAATGTGCCGGACGGCAATTATTGTGCCTATCTGCGTGTTGGTTTGACGCCAGGCAATTACAATGACACCACCAAAAGCGTAGACGAAGCGTATCGGGCACAGTTCGACCGCCCAGCACCCAGCTTTGCTCTGGCTACCTATGATAGTGTCTACATCACGGCTGAGGCCATCGAACGCGCTGGTTCCACCGACCCCGACGCCATCATTGCCGAGATTGAAGCTACTGACCGGATATTGGCGCAGGGGCATTACTATTTCCCCTATGGCATAAACAATCCTGTGCCAGATGACGAACCGGCCTGGATGTGGCATCAATGGCCAGATGCGGCCGTCGTCATTCAGCAGTACTTCGAGGTTGGTCAAGACCCTGACAACGCGGCCGTGGTCTTCCCGCCCGCTTTCCAGACACACGATACAGCGCTCATCCCATACGGTGGCACGCCTTAAAGATAATGTTCTTTAGGACTTCGTGAGGTTTGGAGTAGAGGCTTTAGCCGGGTCTCGTGACTTTCTGGCTGAAGCCTCCACTCCACCTGAAATAACTTGGTAAGATTGGTTCAATCTTGTAGATTGAACCAATCTGCAAAGCCAAACGTTATGTACGATTAAACCAAAGTATGATCTACAAAAATCTTTAGAAGAAAAATGAACCGCAGATGACACAGGTTCATTCGCAGATAACACGGATTAAAGAAGAATGGAAACATCTCAATAAAATGGTAGGGCATACCCTACTTTTGAGAAGAGACGAAGAATGTATAAAAATCTGTGTCGTTTGTGGCTGAATTCTCGAATTCTGCGGTTAAATTAGTTGCAAAATCTTTTTGTGATCTTCTTATTGATTGAGAGGCAAATTGAAAATTCTAGCCTATCAACCCCTAATCACACAGGTGAAATCGGCTGCACAAAAGCGTGCTCATGTGCGAAATATCGTCCAATTTTTGGAAGCGTCCTGCCAACAAGAACCAGACATCGATCTCATTTTGCTGCCGGAGCTGACGACAATCGAATATTCAGCTAATTCGTTTGCAAACCTGTCCGAATTAACAGAACCATTGTTGGGGGAAACGTTTACCGAAATGGCCACATTAGCCAAAAAGGTGGGGTGTGCAGTTTCGTATGGCTTTCCCCAGGTAAAAAATGGAAGCTATTTCATTTCGCAGGCGGTTGTGGGACCCTCTGGAGAATGTGTGGCTAACTACAGCAAGCTGCATCTGGCTCAATTTGGCGCTTCCATGGAGCAAGAGTATTTTTCTCGTGGCAGCAAGCTGGCTGTTTTTGAATGGGAAGGGGTCCGTTTTGGCATCATCATTTGTTATGATTTTCGGTTTTCAGAGCTGATCAGGGTATTGGTCAATACGCATCAAGTTGACGTGATTTTACATCCGGTTGCCTTTACGAAAGATGGTTCATTTGCTAGCTGGCACCATTTTGCCATTTGCCGCGCTTTGGAATACCAGGTTTATTTTTTAAGCATTAACCGTGCGGGAGAGATGTGGGGAAATTCGATTTTGTGCCCGCCCTGGATTGATGATCATGTCCAACCAACCATCCTGAGCGAAAAAGAAGAAGCGCATCTATTTATCATTGATAAAAACTCAATCCGTGCGGCAAGGGAAACATATCCGTTCCGCCTGGACAAGTTAGCGGATTATACGGCTTTGGAGATTGGAGATAGAGATTAGCGACGACAAGACTGAGAATAATGGAGGAGGTTTATGCAGAACATAGAGCCAACCTGGATATTGCTAGGAACGATTGCCTGGCTATTGATCTGGGGGATATTGGGCGGCGTGCGAACGCCAAATGTATACCGGCTCAAGAATCTAAACCCGGAGGGAACACGGGTGGTCGGGATTTTTGCCGGTATGTTGGGCGGGCCAATTTTATTGATACCATTGTGGTACTTTACACCAGTGGTGAGTTCGAGGGTTACGGCCGTTTTCGCTATCCTTCTCACCATTGCCCTCTACCGTGTATTTGCCCTATACGACCCTGACAACTTATGTGTCACCAACTTCAACTACGTCGTCAACCAAACTGCCAACGGGCTGCAAATTGGGTTTATCTATGCTTTGATGGCTGTTGGCCTGACCCTGATTTACGGTATTCAAGGCGTGATCAGTTTCGCCCATGGACAGCATTACATGATCGGCGGCTTCATCTCCTTCTTCTTTCTCAAGTGGATGGCCGAGAGTGTTGGCCTACCTATCAATCCCTTGTGGGGCATCCTGGTTGCCGGTATCGGCACTGCTGTTTTGGGATTGATTTTTGAACCGTTATTTTTGCGGCCTATGCACCTGGGGCAAATTGAACGTCCCGGCGAATATGCGATTTTGGTTACCTTTGGACTGGCTTTTTTGCTGGAAAACACCACGCTCTCTATCGTAGGGCCGTTCCCGCAAAAAGCGCCTGGATACACTCCTGGTTTGGGCATGGTCAACCTGGGACCGTGGCTGTTAGGCAGCCTGGAACTGGGTCCGATTCGGCTGGTTGCCGACCGGTTAGTTGCTGCCGGAGCTTCTGTCCTGCTGATTGGGCTGCTGCTGCTCTTCCTCAATCGCACCTGGATAGGACGAGCGCTGCGGGCCGTTTCCATGGACAAGCAGGCTGCGGCCGTGGCTGGGGTCAATCCGTTAAGGATGAACACCCTCGCTTTTGGCATCGGTACGATGCTGGCCGGCATGTCCGGGGCGGCATTGGTTCCCATCTTTTCCTGGGTTCCCTGGATTGGCGTTGAGGCAGCCGGCCGTTCCTTTGTCATTATTGTGTTGGGCGGTTTGGGGTCTGTGCCCGGGGCGTTGGTCGGCGGGTTAATCATCGGCCTGGTAGAAGCGATGGGGACTGCTTGCTTCCCTGATCCAACACGAGGCTTGGCCTACAAAACGGCATTCGGGTTGGTTATCTTTGCCTTGATGCTGTTGTTCCGTCCTACAGGCTTGTTTGGCAGGAAGGAGTCGTAAAATGGCCGTTACACAATCTCTATCTAACCGTTATGATTATAAAAAATGGCAGTTGGCTCTGTTGAGTATTTTGATACCAGCCGGTTATGGTGCACTCACGCTGGCAACGCTGGCCGAATCCGTGGCGGCCGCCTTTATTCCACAGATACCTGAATCGGCCTCGGCGCTATTTCTCATTTTGCTGCTGTTTACCCTGTTTCGATATGGTCTGATTGGCGCGACGGCAGGGTACTTGCAGGCTGGCCGAGAACGCAGCAATTTGTGGCTGGCAACGGGCGGTGGCGGCATCATGGGTGTTGTCTTATTCTTCGCGGCAAATCTATTCCTGAAATTGCCCGTGAACGTTGGTCAGCTCATTTTTGTCCTGGTGGAAAGCCTCGTTTTGGCGCTGATCAGCAGCCTCGTTGTTGGCTGGGCACCCCGGTTCCCCTTTCGACAGACGATGCCCATTGGTGCCTTGTTGTACCTGGGCATCCTGGCCCCTGTCTTTTTAGGCAATGATTTCCGCATCGGTGTGGTGACGGAAGCGTATTTCCTGGCAATCATGGCTTCGAGTTGGGCGCTGCTGGCTGGATTGGGCGGCCAATTCTCATTTGCCCACATGGCGCTAATGGCCGTCGGCGCTTACACCTCCGGACTGCTGGGGCGTGATTTTGGCGTGCCGCCGCTGCCGGGGATCATCGCCGGAACGATAATGGCTGGGGTTGTCGGCCTCATTATTGGCGTGCTGTGTTTGCCTTTACGACGTGCGTATCTGGCGCTTTTTACCATTGCTTTTTCGGAAATTTTACGCATCGTGTTGGTGACTGAGTTTCAATACACCGAGGGGTCGAACGGCTTGCAGTTGGCTCGGCTGTTCCCGGTGGGTGGTTTTGGCGATTATTACGTGATGCTGTTCATGTTTGCGGCCAGCCTGGCGTTGATGTATGCGCTGGCGAATTCTCGTTTTGGTATGTTTTGGCGGGCGATTCGGGAAGACCAGGAGGCGGCAGCGGCGATGGGCGTGAATGTGGTGCGCTATAAGATTATGCTGTTTGTGATTACGAGCATGTTAGCAGGCATGGCCGGAGCCACATTTTACCACACGATTACGATCATCACGCCGACAAATATCGAGATTTTGATTATGAGTACGGTGATTGCGATGGCGGTGATCGGCAGCCTGGAAATTTTAGCAGGCGCGGCGATTGGCGCGTTTGTATTGCACATTGCCTTGGAACTGCTGCGAGAAATTATCTTGCCATCTTGGGCAGTGAATGCATTAGTGCGTGTGGGCATTCCAGCGACAACACGGATTCAATTTGGCACATGGCGCTTTGTCTTGTTTGGCTTGCTGTTGATGTTAACGCTGCGGTTTGCACGCAATGGCTTGCTTTATCCCGTGTTTGAACGGTTGAGCGGCAGCGCGGCAGCGCGGAAAGCGACGGTGGCGAAACGCAATCAGGCTAGTGAATCGGCAAAAACGGAGGCAGTCTGATGAACAATAATGGAAATGGCAAGACGCTTGAATTGCAAAAGGTGAGCAAAAGTTTTGGCGGTTTGCAGGCTGTGAATGTGGTGTCGGTGACGGTTGATGCACCTTCGATTGTGGGGTTGATTGGCCCCAATGGGGCAGGCAAAACAACGCTGACAAATTTGATTGACGGTGTGTATGCGCCCACCGGTGGCGCGATTTTCCTGAATGGGGAACGGATTGACGGCTTGCCGCCGTATCAAGTAGCCCGACGGGGAATTGGACGTACTTTTCAAGTGACGCGGGCGTTTCGACGAATGACGGTGCTGGAGAATATGTTGGTTCCGGCGCTGGCTTTAAATCCGGCAGCGAATCGGAATGAGATAGAAGATAAAGCATATGAGATTTTGAAGTTTTTGACGGTGGAGCATTTGATTGGCGAATACGGCCGTGGCCTTTCCGGCGGTCAACAAAAGTTGTTGGAGCTGGGACGGCTGTTGATGCTAGACCCGGACTTCATCATTTTGGATGAGCCGTTTGCTGGGGTACACCCCAAGCTGCAGGAAACGATTTACGAGTACATTCGCAAGGTTCACGAGGACGGCAAAGCGGTATTGTTGATCAGTCATGATATGAGCGCGATTTTTTCGGTGAGTAAGCGGCTGTTGGTGCTCAATTATGGTACGTTGATTGCGGATGGGACACCAGATGAGGTGCGGCATGATCCAGCGGTGATTGAAGCGTACCTGGGAGAGGATGAAGATGAGTGAGTTGAAACAGAAAGATGGGACTGGAAACGGCCGTAATCCCGAAAACATGATGCTGCGCGTACAAGAGCTGTACGCTGGCTATTATGCCGATCTGCATATCCTTCAGGGCGTCAATCTCGACGCCGAACGGGGAAAAATTACCACCGTCCTCGGCGCGAACGGCGTGGGGAAATCTACCTTGCTCAAAGCGATTTATGGCTTCCTGAAGCCGCAAGGCGGCAAAGTCATCATTGATGGGCGAGACGTCGTCGGTACGCCCACTCATCAACTGATTGATTTGGGGCTGGCTTACATTCCACAGCATACCGGCATCTTCAAATTCATGTCAGTTGAAGAAAATCTGATGATGGGTGCCTACACTTTCCGCAAGGATAAGACCCGGATGCGGCAAAGAATTGAGGAAAATTACGAACGCTTCCCCATCTTACGTGAAAAGAGGCGCCAGCTTGCTGGGGAACTATCTGGCGGACAGCAGCGGATGGTGGAACTGGGTCGGACGTTGATGACTGACCCAAAGGTGGTGCTGGTGGATGAGCCGACGGCCGGTTTAGCCAAGCTGCTCAGCGAAGAAGTGTATCAGATGTTGATTGACCTGCGCGATATAGAAAAGAAAACGATTATCCTGGTGGATCAGGAAATCCGGCAGGCGTTGAAGATTGCTGATTATGTCTATGTACTAGAGTTGGGACGCAATAAGTTTAACGGCCCGGCGGCAGAGTTTACCGACTTGGAGAAGGCATTTTGGGTGTGAGCCGGAGAAAGATGAAATTGCAGAAAGAAATACCATCATCAGGCAGGATGGCGAACACATAGAAGCGTGTTGTGCCGCTGGGCGCTGCTGCCAGGAGTTGGCTCGCCATTTCGATACTGATGCGCTCTACAGAGGCGGCCGTCCAAAACATCCCAAATATCTTAGACGGTGTAGTTTCGGCTCATCATATCCAAACTGAATTATAAAAAAACGGTCATATTTTATAGGAAGCCAATATCTTTTCGTAAATAGCGTTCACTCGTGCGACCATTAATATTGGCGTAAATTCGCTGTTTACTCGTCTCCGGCCAGCAGCGCCCATTTGGGTACGGAGGTCGGGATTGTTGATGAGGGTGTTAACGGCCGTTACCAACTCCTCCGGACATTTCGGCTTTACTACTAGCCCCGACACCCCATCCTGCACTACAAACGACGTACCCGTTCCCAGTTCAGTGGTGATACATGGCAATCCAGAAGCCATTGCTTCCAAAAGCACCTTGCCAAATGCCTCGGATCGGGCATTGGCGGGCAGCACAAAGATGTCGGCGCTGGCATACAAACCTGGCAAATCTGCATCTGGCACACGGCCTAAAAACTGCACCTTGTTTGCAACACCTAATTCGTTTGTCAATGCCTGCCATCCGCTACGCATTGGCCCATCCCCACCAATTAACAACCGCGCCTCAATCTGTGACATGGCACGAATCAAGTCATCTACCCCTTTGTAATAACGGTGTTGGCCCAGGAACAAGAGGGTTGGTTTGTCAACCGGCGCAATCAACGGAGCTGCATCGGTAAATGGTTTCGGATCAACAGCCAATGGCACGATCACGCATTTGTTGGCTAATGGAGATAAATATGGGGAAGAAGCGACATATTGGGCACTGGAAGCAAGAATGGTGTCTGCCTGCTGCAACACATGCCGCAAAAGCGGCCGATACCAGCGCAATATAGTTTGTTGCTTTACCACATCGCTTTGGTAAGAGATGACGAAAGGACGGCCGTTTCCCCCCAATAATTGACTCACTTCCCCCACCGGATACGGAAATTGCAAATGTGTGATGTCTGGTTGTTGCTGTGCCAATCGCAGTGGAAATAGGGGGCTTAGCGGTGTGGAAGCCACCGTTGCAATCCGCATGGCACGAATAACACGCACGCCATTTAACATAGCTTCTCGTGCTTCGCCACCTGGGTTTGTAACCAAAACTGTCACGTCATGCCCAGCCGCAGCTTGTGCCTCGGCCAGGGTTTTCATATGATTTTCAATCCCACCGATAATGGGATGGTAATCTTTGTAAACATGTAAAATTCGCATCATTTATTATATGCGGGGTTTGTTGCTTGGACCAATTAAATTGAGGTGCAGGGTGCAGGGGGCAAGGGGCAAAGGGGCAGGTCCTACCTGGCAAAAGACAGCCTTTTTTCAAATTATCACTTTATCCTTGCCCCTTGCATCTATTTCCTATGTTTAAACCAACCCCAGCCGGTTAAGGCAGCCATCAGGACAAAAGCCATACTTGCACTCACAGTAGCTGATTGAGATTTGGTTGCAGTGAAGGATGCCAGGGAAACGGCCGTTGGTGAAATTGTATTTGTTATCCCTTCCGTTTCAGGTCCGCCTGTAAACGGTGTGCCTGGATCATTGGGCGAATTCAAGCCCGATTCTGCCCAATCACAGGCGCTATCGCTTTCCACACCATTGGGGTCCAATGAAATGCTGGTGCCATAATCTTGAGAACTGGCAGGGGTGGGACAACCACTTATATCCCAACTAAACCCGGCTGGCATTGGTGAATTAGGCGTCAAATATTCCACATAATCACACGGCTCACCAGTGGCATCGCCGCCCTGATACAGCACAACTTCATCCCCATTGTTATTCAGTTTCAAAGAATTATTGCCCATATAAAACTCAATGGGTGAGGATGTGGGGTTATCATTAACGGGGTTTCCGTCATTATGAATGACAACAAAACTCCCTGCAGCAGTACCGGCAGGTAATGTAAACACTTTGGCAAACTCACCAGCAGCAGGAGCATCCTGATCCGTAATAAAAAACGTTGTATCAACAGCAATATCTAGCGCAACAAACAGTTCAACCCATTCCGCCCGTGCATCCACACCCAAACCGGATGCAGGGTCGTACATGATTTCGTTGATGCGCAACGCGCAGCCAGATTGAGCGTGGGCGGGCAACGGCCGTTTCACCCCCACCAACACAATTAATCCACATAAAAACACCAGACTCCCAACCAGCTTGTGAGCAAACATAAAACCCTCCTGGTAACACCAAATTTGTTTGAAAAATATAGATTTTAGACAATACAGTAGGGTTACAAAAGCAATACCGGAACAGTTCAAATATATCAGAGGATCACGAATTTAACGAATAGACGAATTTAACGAATATTCTTCATTCGCCTTATTCGTGATTCTCTTCCCAAAATAGCTGGATTTGTTTGAAATCAAAAACGGCCGTTTCTCCAAAGCTCTCTCCCACCACCCCAATCTGTCTACCAACAATATCAACCTCCCCAACCCACAACAATTCACGATTGAGCCACACAGTTACTTGATTTCCAATGACATCAATCCAAATTTCATTGGGCACGGTGCCAGTTCTCACATGTGGCCAGGTCTGGAAGGGAAAAAGAGACTGCGGACTATGGGCTGGGGGCTGGTTGATTGTTGACTGTTGGTTGTTGACTGTTGATTGTTCTATGGTCACATAACCGAGTGGTGAAACTGCAACGATTATATTTTCCGTCTCATTTCCCAGCAAGAAGCCATATAAACTGTCTGGGCTACCTGATTGATAAACGGCCGTTCCCCGCACCGAAAAATCCCCATCCGGCATCGTTACATCCAACCACTCAACTTTGCGATCTTCACCAACTGTGATTTTTCCAACGGGCTGAAACGATTCTTGTAATTCTCCGACTGGTTTTGGGTCAAATAGGCCAGAACGAACCAAAAACGAACCAACAATACCTAAAACCAGCAGAGAAACGGCCGTTCCCCGCAACATCTGTAACCATTTTTCTTCAAATCTGCGTTCATCTGCGTTCATCTGCGTCTTATTCTCCCCTCCCCTCGCCCCCTCGCCAACTTTTGTTACACTTACCCCATGTCAGACGAAATTCAACTTACAATCAACAACCAAATCGCCACATTAATCGTGAACCGCCCCCAGGCACTCAATGCACTAAATTGGGCAGCTCAAGAGCAGTTTGCGGAGGCCGTAACGGCCGTTTCCCAAACCCCAACCATCCGCGTCCTCATCATCACCGGCAGCGGCAGCCGTGCCTTTGTCGCTGGTGCCGATTTGAAAGAATTAAGCCAACACCCAGAACAGGCTGGCGGCGAACGACTCAATCGCATCATGACGGCAGCATTGACAAAGCTAACCGAATTGCCAATCCCTGTCATTGCCGCTATCAACGGGGATGCATTTGGTGGGGGCTGCGAAATCATGACCGCCTGCGATCTGCGAATAGCAGTAAATTATGCTCGGTTTAGTTTTGCACAAGTGCGCAATGCGCTCACATCCGGCTGGGGTGGCACAGCGCGGTTGGTGCGGCTCATTGGACAAAGCAGAGCGATGGAGCTGATGCTCACCGCTCGCATGATGGACGTGCTGGAAGCATTTGGGATGGGATTGGTGCATCAAGTGGTTGACGATGGGGGATTGAAAACGGCCGTTTCCACTCTCGCCCAACAGCTCATTCAACTGCCACACCACGCCCTCGCAGCCAACAAAGCGCTGGTCCAATTCGCCACCCAACACCCCATCAGCGAAACCAACCAGCGCGAAACCGAACTATTCGTAGACTTGTGGACTCAACCTGACCACATCGAAGCCATGAACGCCTTTAATGAAAAGAGAAAACCCCAATTTAACCAATGAAACTCAAACCAATATTATTCAAAATCGCGCGCAGTCGATTTGCAGAATATTTCATCGGCTTTGCATTTGCATATTTAACGCGCTTCATGCCACTGGACCGCTTGTGGGAATCTAAACGGGTTGTTGTGTTCAAACACCCAGTTCCTTCGTGGCAAACGCATTGGTTGGGGGTTCCGAAAAAGCGGGTGCGCTCCTTTGCTGCGTTGGATTTTGAGGACGAAGAGACGCAGGCGCTAATTTTGGAAGTGTATGAAGGGTTGGTGAAAACGGCCGTTTCCCACAACCTCCCCTCATTCTCCATCCTCGTCAATGGTGGCAGTTACCAGGATGTCCCCCAAATCCATTTTCACCTAATCGACGGCCCCACCATATCTGGTCAAAATTGGGAACCCGAAAAACACATCCCACCTGCCTCAAGCACTGAAATCGTACAAAATGATTCTGCCATCGCATATTCTCATCCTTCATCAACAAGCGATTTTCACTTTATCGTCACATCTCAGCAATCACACCCATTCGGAAAAAATGATTTTGCTCAAGCAAAGACGGGGAAGGAGATAACGGCCGTTTTCCAGCTCGCCCAAAATCTCATCACTCAACACAATCCACCGGGCTACCGCATCCAAATCAACCTTATAAAAAATGAAACCACACCATTAACATTCCACCTCGTCACATAATCCCAAACATTTCTTTCGAAAAACCTCGAAATTGTTCTTTTCTCATTTTTTATCAACAGGAAGGCAGTCATTTTTGTTGCGGAGAGAAACGGCCGTATCCTCGGCTTCATTGAACTATATCTTCGACAAGACGAACCCAATCCAGCAAAAGCCACATATCGATATGCATTTATACAAAGCTTAATGGTAAAACAATCAGAACGGGCAGGCGGTATCGGTACACAGCTTATGCAAACCGCTCACCAGTGGGCAACAAAACATGGCGCTGATGAAGCAAGACTTGATGTTTGGGAATTTGATACTGGTCCCCTGCCATTTTACGAAAAACTGGGTTACGAAACATTACGCCGCCAACTTGTTCACAAGCTAAAATAACAAATAAACACGGACTCAACTGTCCGTGTTTTCCTGTCCGACTATAAATAATTTTCAAAATTAGAAAAAAGCAAATTGGTTAATTTTACGAATCAAACATTTAATTAATATTCCATTGTTCATTCAATAATGTTACCGCTTTTTCAAGGCCAAATGCAGCTTCATCTACCGTTAACCCCGTTGCACGAGAAAGTCGATGTGCTACACCACTTCGATAAGTAAAATCTGTTTTTAATAAATTTTCGAGAGCTTTACCGAGTTTTGTAATTTCCCGACCTGATTCGCTATTTTGCTGAATAACCGTCTTCATCAAAATGGCAGCATACCCAACTACAATTTGCGCTTCCTGTGATGGAAATCCAAAATTTTCTATTAGTGCCTTGACGGTTGGATTTGTTATTTGCTTTTTCTTTTTTCTACCTGGGCGAAATGTTTGTCTAGAATTTTGTGTCGCTCCTTCATCCAATAATGTGCTAGATACACCATTTATCATTGCGGTACTCCTACAAAAATAAACCTCCAGGAAGTTTCTTCAAATACTTCAAAAAAAATTCTAAACCACTGGAGATTGGTAAATAATACGCTTAATCTTGCTAATTCACTCCATATGAAAGACGCATTAAGTTTGACACAAAAATTCAATGTTGGTCACAAAGAACACGTGAATTTCGTTAAACTGATTTATCCGCGAATCAACCCTAATGGGTTTATTTCAGCCTTTTCTGGTGCATGTGCGCCAATGCGCAGTGCTCCTTCAATGACCATATCACGATAGCCTCGCGCCACAACGACCAAGCCGTATGCAGTGCCTTTTGGTAGTTGCTTGGGGAATGTGAAACGGCCGTTTCTCCCCGTTTTCGTCGAAGTCACCGACATATCTGGACGCTGATTGCGTACAAAATCATTAGCCCGCACACCCGGCTTCAGCACAATCACCAGCGCATCTTTAATGCCACGGCCGTTTCGCTGGTCCACAATCTTGCCCGAAATCTGCGTGTCCGAATCCTCAGCGTGACGGCCCATCATCACTTCGCCCTCGGCCACAATTTGGTTGCGCACCGTGATTACCAGGTGATATTGCCCATCCGGTAAGCCTTGATTGTTGTTGATCGCCAATGCCTTCCGACCACGTGGGCCATCTTCCCACTTGCCTTCCTGGTCCATCACCTTTTGCCCATTCACCGACCACACCTGACTCCACTTCGTCCCTTTGCGCATTCCTTCAAAATCAAACACCACAAACAACGCTTTGCGCCCACTGCGGAACATCGAAGCGGGATTCACAGGACGACCGTCACGCGTCACTCGACTGCAAAACACCAAATTCGAAATCTTGACACCGCTGCGGCGCGGCACAGATTTCGGTGCTGCCGATGATGCCGGGCGCGACCCCGTTGTTTTACGACCAGATGAGGTAGCCTTTTTACCACCAATCTTCACCCCAGCCTTTCGCAACAACGGAAACGCCAAATTTACCGGACGCAAGCCATTGATAAACCCACCAATCGCCATCGGTGTATCTCGCTGGTCAACGCGACCATCCTTATTCGTATCCACCACTGGCCGCGCATCGACGGGCACAATGCCTTCACCGGCTGCGGCCTGAGTAGGAATGCCAACTAATTTGCCATCGTGGTTAACGGCCGTTCCCCCACTGTTCCCCCCCGCAATCGTCGCATCCGTCTTAATCCAGGCCCGCCGTGCCCGCACCCCTTTTTGCTTGGTAAAACCAGCCACGCTGCCACTAGTAAACGTCACCGTTTCACCACCAATGCCTGGGTAGCCAAAAATCGATAAAATATCACCCAATTCCAGGTCATCCGAATCACCCACCGGGATATGCGGCAGTTTCAACCGCGCAATAGACTTCCCATCCAACCGCGACGAAATTTTCAACACCGCCAGGTCCAACTCCGGAGACTGCGCCACAATATCCGCATAATACGTCAACACCGGCGCATCATCTGATCGCTCAGTTATCGAAATCGCCAGCCGGTCCGCAG
>QQUD01000751.1 GCA_008501785.1 Chloroflexota bacterium | reverse complement strand
TGGGGGTGGGGGGTTGGGGGTTGGGGGTTGCTGACTGCGTCCCGTTGCCCGTTGGTTGTTGATTGTTGATTGTGGATTATTGAATCCCATACCCTGCTGCGTATAGACCACAAAGTGCCTGATTAAACGTTGGCAGTTCGCCTTGTTTCGGGTGATTGGTCATGAGCGCCAACACGTCATTGTGGTTGCTGAAAACGTCGTTGGCAAAGCCGCGTAAGGCGCGTTTCGGACCCACTTCCACAAAGGTGCGAATGTTGTTAGCGTAAAGTGTTTCTAACCCTTTCACCCATTCCACTGGGGAGGCGACTTGTAGTTGCAAAACGTCTTTGATTTCCTCAACCCCGGTTGGATACAGTTCACCGGTCAGGTTGGCAACCAATGGCAGTTTTGGTGGCTGAATGTCGAGCCTGTCTAACACTTGTCGCAGTGGACCGCTGGCGGGCGCCACGATTTCGGTGTGGAAGGCGTGGCTGACTGGCAGCTGCATGGCGCGATACCCTTTGTCTTGAAAGACCTTGATCGCTTGTTCAACAGCTTTGCTGGCCCCGCCAATGACACATTGGCTGCGGCTGTTGATATTGGCTGGTACAACGTAGCCATCAACTTCGTTGAGCGTTTCGATGACGACCTCGTAGGGGGCCAGTACGGCTGCCATCCAGCCATTGTCGTCCCAACTAACCTTGCTCATTTCGCCACCGCGAGCGGCTGCGGCTTCCAATGCGTGTGCAAAAGGCATAATGCCCGCAGCGATGAGCGCGGCGTATTCCCCAAGAGAGTGTCCCATGACCATATCGGGTTTGAATCCGAATTGGTCAAGTAGTTTCAACATGGCAATATCCATGGTGAGCATGGCGGGTTGGGTGATTTCAGTTTGCATCAGGTCCATTTGGGCCTGCATCATGGCGGCTTGATCGTTGGTGTCGACGAAAATGTAGTCGGTAAGCGGTTTGCCCAGAATTGGCGTCATGATTTTGTCGGCTTCGGCGAATACTTCGGCAACGATGGGGTATTTATCAGCCAGTTCACGCCCCATATTTGGGTATTGGCTGCCTTGCCCTGGGAAGAGGAAGGCGACTTTGCCATCTGGCTTGCCGCGTCCACGGAAGATGCCCTGTGCCTGGACTGCTTTCCACGCTTTGTCGTTGTCGAATCCCATCAGCTTTTGTGCTTTTTGGATGCGGTCTTTTAGTTCATCGTGGTCGTTGAAGTCAATGATCAGGCGTTCGGGGGCTTGCAGAACGGCCGTTTTCGGCACTTCTTGCTGCGGCGTCCAACCAGTTTGCACCCGAGCCAGCGTGCGATCTAATTTATCTTTTAATTCAGTCGGGTTGTTTGCGCCAAGCGCAAGAATGCCACGCACCGGTTTGGGCGTGGTGGATGGTATTTGAGTTGATACAGCGACAGATGTTCCGTTCACTTTGCCACCTTGTTCTGCTGTAATTGCTTCTTTCTTTTGTTTGTTAGTTAACATGCCGGGAACGTATTCCTCCATAACGAGGTGGAAATTTGTGCCGCCAAAGCCATAAGCACTGACACCACAGCGACGGGGTGTCCCGTTCTGTTTTTTCCATTCCTGAGGTTCGTGAACTAGCTGGAATGGTGAGTTTGAAAAATCAATATTTGGATTGGGTGTTTCGGCGTTGAGGGTAGGGGGCAATATTTTATGGTGCAACGCCATGGTTGCTTTTAACATGCCTGCTGCACCAGCACCTGCTTTCAAGTGGCCGATATTGCTTTTGGCTGAGCCTAATCCAATGCTGTGCTTTGGTGCTGCGCCAAAAATCTTGTTTAAGCTTTCTACTTCAACCACATCGCCAACACGGGTGCTGGTTCCATGTGCTTCGACTAAGGTGGCTGTTGCTGGGTCGAGGCCTGCTGATTCCCAGGCGCGTCTGATAGCCAGTTCTTGGCCGACCGGATTGGGAGCCGTAATGCCTTTGCCTTTGCCGTCGCTGGACCCACCGACACCGCGAATGACGGCGTAAATTTTGTCGCCAGCGCGTTCGGCATCATCGAGGCGTTTCAATAGGAAGACTCCGGCCCCTTCGCCCATGACAAAACCGTCGGCCCCTGAGCCAAACGGCCGTGTTCCAGTTGCGCTGAGTGCGCCAATTTTGCAGAACTTGACGAAGCTGGAGACATTCATGTTGTGGTCAGAACCACCCGTGAGTACCGCATCTACTTTGTGTTCGATGAGTAATTGACACGCTGATTCGACGGCGGCAAAGCTCGAAGCGCAGGCGGCATCGGTGATGAAATTGGGACCGCGCAGGTTAAGCACATTGGCTACGCGCCCTGAAACAATGTTGGACAGCTCACCTGGCATGGTGTCTTCGGTGATTTGCGGGAATTGTTTATCAACATTTTTGTGCCATTGGCTGAGAATTTCTGTACGGGTTGATTCGGGGAGCTGCTGAAATTCGGGTGAGGTTTCTAAACTGTGGACAAATTCGGGGAAGACAACGCGCTGGTTGGTGACGTAGTGCAGTTCACCACCCATGGCGGTGCCGAAGATAACGGCCGTTCTTTCGGTGTTTAACGGCCGTTCTGGATACCCATAATCCGCCAAAGCATCTGCACTAATGGTCACGGCCCACTGTTGGCCTTCATCCATCGCGCCTGCAACTTTTGGCGGAATTCGAAATCGCTTCCAATCGAACTCAAAATCTTTTACCCAGCCACCGATTTTACTGTATGTTTTATCGGGTGCTTTGGGATCAGGATCGAAATACGTAGGGGCAGACCATCGCTTGGATGGTACATCCGTGATACTGTAACGTTTGTTAACAATATTTTGCCAAAACGCAGCGGCAGACGGTGCATCAGGCAATATGGCTCCGACCCCCACAATGGCAATGGCTCTGTCAGCTGAATCTGTCATCGAGACCCTCCAAAATGGGTTTTCAGGTGCGTCGCACTTTCTGAAGTGCGTCGCACCTTGATAATTGTTTTGTTAAGCAGCAACTGCTTGTTGCACTGAAAATGCTTGATTCAATTGTTCTGAGGCAAAGTTCATGTCTGCGATGAGACCAACTTGTGCCTGATAAATAGCGGGTAAATTGAGGGAGTTCGCCAGGTTGGGGTCGGTTTGACCGGCTCCGTTTGTCCAGCGCAAACCATCGGCTGCGACTTTAAGCGCGGCTTCACGGGCGTGGATACGAGCCAGAGCTTGTCGGGTTGGGATGTCTAGGCGAATTGCTTCGGTGGGGTGTTTTTGCACACGTTCGGCAAAGATAGCGGCCGTTTCGGCATACGTAACCAGTTCACCAAGGCGGAACAAGACGTGCTGGTTGCGTGTGAGACGATCAATGCGGCATCGTTCTAAAATGACGGCCAGGGCACGCATGGCCAATGCAGCAATATTTGCGCCATTTTCCGGTTCAACATCGTGAATGGCATCGAGGCGATCTGCCCAATCGTTGTAGTAGGCACCACGTGTTTTTAAGTGCTGCTGCCAGCGGTCACGGGCAATTGTCCATTCCAAGATTTCAGATGTGCCTTCATAAATGGTGGTGATGCGAACATCGCGCTTAATTTTTTCAACCATGTACTCTTTGGTGTAGCCATATCCACCGAGGGCTTGAATAGCATCTTCGGCGGCTTTGTTGCCTGCTTCGGTGGCTAAATATTTGGCAACAGCCCCTTCCGTTTGCAACCCTTCTTCACCATTATCGAGACGTTCGGCTGACCACTCGATGTAGGTGCGGGCGGCTTCCAGGCGTACAGCATTGGGAACGATGAGCTTGTGTGTGTAGCCTTGTTTTTTGCTGAGTGTGGCACCGGCTTGCACACGTTCTTGAGAGTACAAAATGGCGCGGCGGAGGGCTTCCCATCCAGCGCCAAGGCCAAATGCACCAACCATAAGGCGCGTGTAGCCAAAAACGGCCTGAGCTTGTGCCAGCCCTTGCCCTTCGACACCGCCTATGAGATTTTCTACGGGTACAAATGCATCTTCGAGGAAGAGAGCAGCCGTATTGCTGGCACGAATGCCGTGTTTGTCTTCGGCCTTGCCTTGACTAAACCCCTCGGTGTCTCGTTCTAAAATAAACCAGGTCGGCCCACCCGGTGCGAGTGCCAGAATGGTGTACACTTCAGCAACGCCCCCGTTGCTGATCCATTGTTTTTGGCCACTCAACTTGTAGCCAATGATGTTGCCGTTTTCTTCAACGCGCACGGCTTTGGTTTTCATGGAAGCCAGGTCGCTGCCTGCTTGTGGCTCTGTTGCGCCATAGGCAACAAGCATTGCTTCTTCGGAAATGCGGCCCATCCAGAGTTCTTTTTGCGCCGTTGTTCCCCCCACACGAATGGGGTCGGTTCCCAAGAAAGTTGCCAAAACGCCGGTAGCAACGCCGAGGTCGATGGAACCCATGAGTTCGGATACACGATAAATATCGTAGGCACCGCCACCTAATCCATCAAATTCTTCTGGAATAAAGACCAGGTGGAGACCGAGCTGCATTGGGTCATAGAGTTCTTGTAGGACTTCATGGGGAAAGGTGTCATTGTGATCGAGTTCCAATAAGTATTCTGGGGTGAGTTTACGCTCTGCGTATTTCTTGAGGGTGTCCAGGATCATATCCCGTGTTTCTTTGTCTAAGCCGACCATCTCTCAATTTCTCCTTAGGGATTCGAATCATACTTGTGAAATAACACACGAACACGCAAATAGTTGCAATTTCCGATTCGAACGAAAAATGCAATATGATTCTTATGTGAAAGGCATAATGCAAAATTGTTATGTTTTGCTGCGGTTGGGTATGGAATTATGAATTAAGTGCAGCGTGACTGTAAATGAAAACTAACAGAATTTGTTGTTCGTTGGCAAGTTTTTTGAATAAACAAGAATGTTTGATGAACTCCATTTTAGGAGACGTTGGGAACTGTTTTGAGTGACAAATGTAATGGGAATTGGGGGAGAAAAGCATAATGCAGTGTGTCATTATGCTTTATGGTAACAGGGGAACAAAAAACTTTTGTTCCCCTGTTAATCTTAGGCTTGTTCAACCTCAATGCTTTGTTGGGAGGATGCGGGTTGGTCGGCAGGAAAACGGCCGTATATCTCCACCAGCTCAATTAGCCGCTGCGAAATATTGCTATGCACCATCTGCCAATTGAAGCGCCAGCACCAGTAGCCACCCACTTTGCCAGGGAAGTTCATGCGGGCTTCATTGCCTAAACTCATCAAATCTTGCATGGGCACGACTGCCATGTCGGCAACAGAGGCAAAGGCAAGGCGAATCATATTCCAGGCAATCTCGTGGCCATCTATATTCATGTAGCGTCGGGCCTGGTCACGTTCCCATTCATCGGCGCTGTACTACCAGCCGACGGTGGTTTCGTT
>QQUD01000654.1 GCA_008501785.1 Chloroflexota bacterium | reverse complement strand
AGAACTTGCGCAGGTGCCATTGCTGCTGGGGTTAATTTGTCTAGTTTACGAAGCATTAAACGAGGTTCCTCAAGAAAAACATGAGTTATATGAAGAAATGGTAGCAGCCCTGTTAGGAGAGTGGGATGCTAAACGCAAAATCCAACGGGACGTAGTGGAGCAAAAACTCTCAGAACATGTTAAAAGTATACTTGCATACGTTGCTGCTAAAGCCTTTGAAAAAGGGGAATACTTACTGAAGAAACGAGTTGTTGTGCGTTTGATAAATGAATATTTGAATGATGTTCCCGGTTTGGAAAATTCAAGCGCGGAAAAGATTTTACAATTTATTGAGACTCAACATGGACTCATTGTTGAACAGGCACACAATATTTACTCTTTTTCGCATTTGACGCTTCAGGAATATTTTGTAGCGCGTTACATTGTGGACAATGAACACTGCGGTTCGGTGGCGTGGCTGACGCAATTTGTAGAGGATAACCGATGGGACGAGACATTTTTGTTAACCGCAGGGATGCTGGATGACAGCACTGAATTTTGCGAATTTTACCTGAAAGCAGTAAGCGAACTGTTTGTTGGTGATATCCAGCTAGTCAACATGTTACATTGGGCTATTGAAAAAACCACATGCCTCCCATTACCTTATAAGGCAGCGGCAGTGCGTGCAATTCTGATTTATCGTGGTACTGCAAGCATTAACAATATCAATTTCACCCACTACAACGATCTCTTTCATAACCTATACATCTTCAACAACCTTCCTGGCATCTTTGACGGTGTTCTTGATCTTGAACTCGTTGTTGAAAATGATAGCATCCCCGTTTTCGATAAATTACTTACCCTCGCTCGTGCCTGTGATACTGCCCTCACTCTCGCTCTCGCCCTTGATCCTGCTCTCTCTCTTGCATTTGAAAGTGCTCTAAATCTCGGTATAGCCCTCTACGTGGTTCGATATTTCGATAAATCCCACGCCTTTGACAACTCCCTCGCCCATGTCCGCAATTGCGCCCTCACCCATTCCCGCACCTTGGGTCTAGATAAACTGTCTAAGGATTTGGAATTGCTTGAACAACCTGTAAAACTGGACCTGTTTGAAGTGCCTGAGGGAAATCCTAAGCAAAAATTATGGCATGCTTTCTCTAAAAAATTGGACACAATTATAGTGGCGCTATGGGATCAGTGGGATATTAATCGCAATATCTCGATTGAGGATGATGAAGTGGCTCCCTGGACTGATTTATCAAAGGAGCAAGTTGACAAATTGATACGTTACTTAGAGGCAAACAATTTATTAGTGCGGTGTTTGCAGGTGGCGTATGTGCCGGATTGGCAGGCAATTGAGGACCAGATTTTGCTGCCGCCGTCGGCATGAGGTTGTCATTTCGAGGTCCTCCGAGAAATCCCTACAATTTTATCAGGTAAGTACGTTGGGATTTCTCCTCGAAGACTCGTCGAAATGACATGTGGATTGTTAGCTCTTTTGCCCCAGGCGGGCTAGTTCGTCTTCAACGACGGATGGGTCTAGCTTTTTGAAGAGGGGCTTGGGTTTGGGGAGCTGGTGGCCGACGGGGATGTCGGTGCGCTGCCAGATGTTGCGTTCTAGGCCGTTTTTGTAGGTGAGGCCAATGTGGCTGCGAGTAGCTTCTTCGTAGGTTTCCACAACTTGGTCGCCAAATAGCACATCTTCATAACCGAGCATTTCGTGTAAACTTTGGCTGGTGTAGGGCAAAATGGGTGCCCAGAACAGCTTGAGCGCGTTGATCGCCTGGATGGATGTGTAGAGTGAGCGGGCGGTGGCAACCATGTCTGTTTTGGCGGCGGTCCACGGCTTGGTTTCTTCGAGGTAGGTGTTTACCAGCGACGACAGGCGCAGGTTTTCCTGCACAACGGCGCGGAATTTACAGGCATCGTACAAATTGGCGACGGTTTCGAAGCCAGCGTCGATGGCGTTGAGCAGGTCGGTGTCCTGACTGGTGAGTTCACCAGGGTCGGGGACTTCGCCTTTGAAGTAGCGTTTGGTCATGTTGAGTACACGATTGACGAGGTTGCCCCAGTTGCCGACGAGTTCGGCGTTGTTGCGGTCTACGTAACCTTGCCAGCTCCAGTCAGAGTCGCGGGTTTCGGGCATAACGGCCGTTAAATAATACCTTAACGGATCCGGGTCATGCCGTTCCAACGCATCTAACATCCATACCCCCCAATTCATAGAGCCACTAATCTTGCGCCCTTCCATGTTCATAAACTCATTCGCAGGCACATCGTAAGGCAGATTCAGCCCTTGTTCAGGATTGTCGCTGTATAGCCCTTTGGCTCCGAGCAACTGCGCAGGCCACATCACGGCATGGAACGGAATATTGTCCTTGCCAATGAAGTAGGAAGCCCGTGCATTCTCATTGTGCCACCAGTTGCGCCATGCGTCGGGTGTGCCATTGTTTTTGGCCCATTCGACAGATGCCGACAGGTAGCCAATGACGGCTTCAAACCAAACGTAGAGCACTTTGCCCTCATACCCTTCAACCGGCACGTTGATGCCCCAGTTCATGTCGCGTGTCACGGCACGACCAATCAACCCTTGCTCGATAAAGTTTCGGGCAAAGTTGATAACTTGCGGCCGCCAATGCTCTTTGCCTTCTCTAATCCAGTCTAACAACCCATCCTCAGCAATTTTGGGCAGATCGATGAAGTAATGCTCAGTGTCGCGCAGTTCAAGGGCGCTGTGGTCGAGTTTGCTGTGCGGGTCTTTCAATTCAGAGGCGCTATCAAACAGCTTGTTGCAGTTGTCGCACTGGTCGCCACGGGCGCGTTCATAGCCGCAGTTGGGGCAGGTGCCTTCCACATAGCGGTCCGGCAAGAAGCGATTGGTGCTGGGCGAATACATTTGCTGTGTAACTTGCTGATACATGTAGCCGTTTTTGAGCAGCGATGTGAAGACATCCTGGGAAACCTGATGGTGGTTTTCGGTGTCGGTGTGAGTGAACAGGTCGTAGGTCAGCCCCATTTGCTGAAAGAGTTCGAGAAAACGGTCATGATAGTATCCAAACACTTCCTCGGCCGTTTTGCCTTCTTCTTCAGCGCGAACGGTGACGGGGGTGCCGTGGCTGTCTGAGCCAGAAACCATGAGCACATGGTTCCCACGCAGGCGATGGAAGCGGGCGTAGATGTCCGCAGGCAGGTAGGAGCCGGTGACGTTTCCCTGGTGAATATCGGCGTTGGCGTAAGGCCATGCTACACAAACAAGAATGTATTCATTCATTTAATCAATGCTGTCCTCTATGAAGGTGTCTTCGTCAACAACCTCGTCGATGTCGTCATCTTCATCATCATCATCTTCGACAACTTCTGTGAGCAATTCGGCCAACAGTTCAAAGTCATCTTCATTAATTTCTAGATAAGTCTCTGCTTCCAGGCGTAGATTCTTGAATTTAGGTTGTGTTTCCAGTTCAATGAACTCAACCTCTGCACCTTTGTTTAGATCGTCAACAGAAGCGTCAATATCGATGGCGAAGAAGCCAGCTTTTTTCATATCAAGATTGTAGAAATATTTTTTGGGATTAGCTTTTTTCAATTCGCCAGTAATGGTGGCGACGGCAAAAAATGTTCTGGATTCGATTGCATAAAAAATAAGGCGATCCCCAAATTTAACTTTGACATCTTGATGTGGCTGTGGTTCTAAAACAACTTGTTCTGTCCAGCCTGGAAAAGCCATCTCGTCGGTGGTGAGGACGCTAATGACTTTGATGAAATAGCTGTTTTCATTGGAGGCTGGGCGACGACGGGCTGCACGCGCTTGCCGACTTGCTTCTTGTGCTTGAAATTCTACGGCAATATTTTCCCAAATGCGCTCTTGTAAGTCGATTTTTAAATCGGCCACTGTGCCGTCATCGTAACGTACTTTCATTTTGGGCGGATTCACTGCCAAAACAGTATATCTTCCCCTACGATTTGCATATACACCATTTACTTCAAACATCCTCTCTACTCTCCGTGTCAGGTCCAATTTTTGGGCATAGTATCTTTTTCAGTGGCTCTTTGCAAGTTTTTTTAAGAATTGGTGGTGGGGAATGGGGGTGGTGGGGCTGGGGGTTTGGGAATGGGGGCAGAGGATTAGTCCCCATTCCCTAGTCCATAGTCCCCAATCTTGAAGTCAGTTTCTGCCCATTGGTAGGCGGTGCGGCCTGGGGATTGGCAGTTGTCGCGGACGATTTCGGGGATGCCATCGTTGTTGGTGTCGATGATGCCGAGACTGCCGCTGCATTGTTCGGGGATGGGGATGAGTTGGAGTGTGCCCGTAACGGCCGTTACCACAAACACCCTTTGCTCACTATCCAACAGTAATGCATCCATCACGCCATCCTGCGTCAAGTCAGCAATCTCGACGAGTTCGATGGACGAAACGGCCGTTTCCCGTGTCGAAAACGCGTGTACCAATCCAGCACTCATTTCTTGCGTGTCAGATTGGGTGAGTACCGATAACGAGGTTTCGTTAGGGAATTGTGCTGTGCTGTGTTGCAGGAGGATGAGGTCAGAACGGCCGTTTCCCGTCAAATCCACCCATTCCCACGATGAGGTGCGGGGTGGTGATTGGTTGAGCCAATGTGCGTTTAGTTGGGTTAGTGCTGCTTGGCCGCGTGTGTTTAACTGCGTCACCAGTTCTTGCACATCCCCTTTTGCTGTGGTCACAGTAGGGGCTGGAATAGTGTCAAGAACGACTTCCAAACCGAGGTCAGCGTTGGCTTCTGCGGGATGGGTGAAGCGTAACCGAGTGGCGTCGGCAACGGCGGGCTGGTTGCAGCTATGCTGCAAGGTCACGCCTTGGCGCTCAGATTGCAGGCCAATGGTGGCGCTGCTGCCGTTGTTGCCTTCAAAAAGAGATACATCTTCATACAAAAAGAGGATGTCGTTGCTGTTTTCAAATAACTGCACTTCAAAGGTGACGCGGTCTTCGTCATCACCAAAGCGCGGCACATCGTCCCATTCGATGATGAAGATGCGATTCGGGACGGTGCCGGAAACGGCCGTTTCCAAATACCCCAAAAATTGCAGACTCAAATCATCCCAAAATGGTGCAATCATGTCACCCATGCCAGTGGCAGGTCCGTTTGTGAGGCAAACATTGTCAAAGCTGGTGCGGCTGCTGCCAAAGTGGATCGTGCCGTTGCTGCTGGCGTTTACAGTCGTGTAGGTGGTTCCGTAAAATGTGAAAGGAAAGGGCAGTGCAATTTCGGTTGTACCTTCGTCGGCGTAAAGGTGAGTGTCTTCAAGTGCGTCGATGTAAGCAAAGCCTGTGCCGCTGGCACAGGCGTAGCCGTACAGGTCTGGACCCGGGCAAAGGGCGACAGCAGGGCCAAATGCGGCACCTCTGTCTGGGCGGAAGAGGAAGTAGAGGAGAATAACGGCCGTTAGCAGCACCAACAATATTGGAAAAACTCGTCGAATTACGCGCATAAACAGAGTTTAGCCGAACCAAGAACACATGACAAACAGTAGCCGTGATTTTCTAATTACGCCTACTTGATTGGTTCGCCATTATGCAGTTTCTAAATTGTTTGATTGCTTCGCGGAAAGTGGGTGACTTTTATAGAGCGCGTCGATGATAGCTGGTAGCTGCACTGGCTTGCTAATGTAATCATTCATGCCTGCGGCTAGATACGTTTCTCGATCCCCCTTGAGTGCGTTTGCTGTCATCGCAATGATGGTGGGTTGTTGTGTCTCAGGCCAGCGATGTCGAATCTGTTTCGTGGCCGTGACGCCATCCATCACCGGCATTTGAATATCCATTAGCACCACATCATACGCCTGACGCTCCAAAGCGTACAGCGCTTCCTGCCCATCACCAACTACATCAATACGGTATCCCAAGCGTTGTAGCAGGCGCGTTGCGACGAGTTGATTGATTTTATTGTCTTCTACGAGCAGGATGCGCAGCGGATGTTTTTGCGCCATTTCCTGGTCAAATAGCTGCTGTTCATCACTGTCTACTTTCGTTTGCGGATGGGTCAAGTCGTCAAAACAGAGGGTGAGGGCTTGGAAAAGTTTAGACGGCCGTATTGGTTTCTTCAGATACCCTGAAAAGCTTGCCCCATTTGTTAAGGTGGGGCGTCGGCTTGAAGCGGACATGAGCACTAAAGGTGTGTTTTGATGCATTGGCAGGCTGCGAATCGCACCCCCCAATTCAACCCCATTTTTTTGTAATATGTGCATATCAGTCAAAACTACATCAACTTTGTTGTTGGCAAGCCAGGTCAATGCCTCACCCGCCGATGCTGCTTGATGTGTCGCCATTCCCCAATAAGCCATCTTTTCTTGCAAAATGTGGCGATTGGTCGCATTGTCATCAACAATCAATACAGATTTTTGATTTAATATTGGCTGGGGCGTTTTGAGATGGGAACGCTGTGTACTTGGTTTTTGTTCTACACAAATTGTAAAGTGAAATGATGATCCTTTACCCTGTTTGCTTTTAATCCACATTTTCCCGCCCATCAATTCAGCCAACTGTTTGCTAATTGCCAGCCCAAGCCCCGTTCCCCCATATTTCCGGGTTGTTGAGGTATCAATTTGGGTAAATGATTGGAATAAGGCATCCATCTGAGCTTTTGGAATGCCAATGCCTGTATCACGTACTTCAAATTGAATCTCAAATAAATTGTCTTGTTGATGATTGGTTTTTACATGAACAAAAACTTCACCTTCATTGGTGAATTTGATGGCGTTGCTGAGTAGATTAACCAGAATTTGCCGCAATCGGGTAATGTCGCCGATAAGAATGTTGGGCACATCTGGTTCGACCAGATAAAGGAGTTCGAGGTTTTTCTCAAATGCTTTCGGTGTGATCAAAGATAATGATTCTTTGAGGCAAGCACGTAAATAAAATGGCTGCTTTTCTAGGTCTAATTTCCCTGCTTCAATTTTTGAGAAATCGAGAATATCGTTGATGATGTTTAATAGGCCATTACTGCCGTTGCGAATGGTATCAACAAATTCTTCTTGCTCTGCATTAAGGTGGGTGTCTAGCAGCAGGCTGGTCATGCCCACAACCGCATTGAGGGGGGTGCGAATTTCATGGCTCATATTTGCCAGAAATTCAGATTTGATCTGACTAGTTGTTTCGGCTGCTTCTTTGGCTATTTGTAATTCGGCCGTTCGGGTGAGTACCTGCTGTTCCAATTGTGCTTGAATGGTCTGCAATGCTTTGTTTTTTGCCTGGAGTTGTTTGCCATTTTCTTTGATTTTTTGCAAAGCAAACTTGATATTGTTGGTAAGCATCATAAATAGGATGCTGGTAGCGAAAAAAATCACTCCTTGAATGGCCCATAAGCTCGTTGGCGTTTGTGGGATAATTGGGGAAATATCCAGCCCGCTTACTTCCAACCAAAGACTTACAAAACCAACCAGCAAACTCAACCCAATAACGATGATGCCAATCTGTGAGCCAAATAAAAATAGGGCGACAAGTGTGAGTAAATAATATCCGCTAAAAATTGGCAGGTTTGCCCCACCAAATAAAAAGATAGCCAGGGTGATCAGGAGCCAGTTGAGACCGATAATGATTAAGCTGGCTGTGCGCAAGTGGCGGTTACGAACTTGTAGGTAGGCAATGAAGTAGAAGACAGCAGAAAAAAACGCGATCTGTTTACTGAGGGGAGCAATTGGATAAATTGAAAAGAAGATACCTGCGATGAATGTAACGAGAAAGCCGCCAAGTGAAAGCAGGTTTAAGAAAGGTGCGGATTGAATTTCCTCATCAAAATTGTGAGGTGTGGCGAAGATGAGTTTTAACCGATTAAACATGCGTCAATTAAAACACAATTTGATCGATTACTATATTGTACGACTGTCCTAACAGGACCTATGGAGTCTGAAAATTTACGAATTCACGCTATTTTTGCGCAATTTGTGTTTAAGGGGCGGTTATTTTTGAAGGGCTTATCAAGCCTAGTAAAAAAAGGGATGCCAGCAATATAATGAGCAAGATGATTTGTAGGATGTGGTATCCATTGGCTGTGAGTAGGGCGTTGGCGCGGTAAGCGTCGAAAAAGAGGCGGCCTGTACTGTAAACGGCCGTTACGCCCAACACCAACTGCCCTGCCTTTCTCGGATGCTGAGAAAGCTGCCACCAAAGCAGCAGCGCCGCTGCTCCGACCAACAACTCGTATAGCTGTACGGCATGGCGTCGAATGCCAAATTGAGACATGCCCCACGGCACATTGGTGAGCGTACCTAGCCCCGGACCACCCAAAAAGTCCGCTAAGCTGACAACCATCAGTCCGGTAATCAAGGCTGGGCTGAGTGCGTCGAGGGTGTTTGCAGGAGGGAGTTGTTTGAAACGGCCGTAAAAAAACATGGTCGCCACACCAATCAACAACCCCACCCACACGTTATAGCCTGTGTTCAGCGGCCACACAATGCCCAGTAAATTTTCCTGAAATGCTGCCCAATACTCCATCACAAACGCCAGCCGCGCACCGACAAATCCAGCTACTAGTCCGGTCGTTGCCAGCGAATACAGCACAACATGGTCTTGTTTTAACCGAATCGCCGATTTTTCCACAATGGTTAAACACAGGTAAGCGCCGAAGATGATGACTAACCCGACGGATGGAAATGCAAATGGACCGATGTTGATGATTGGAAACATATGAATAATGAATTGTAAATAATTAATGGTGAATGGTGAATTTCATGGATGAATTACGGATTACTTTCTTTCAACAATTCCTCAATGCGATCTTCTAAAACAGCTTGGGTGAGAATGCCAATTTGTACTTCATGCACAACGCCGGAAGCGTTGATGAAGACGGTAGTGGGCAGGCTGCTGACTGTGTACAGGTGATTGACGGTGTTGTCGTCGTCTACCAACAGGGGGTAGGTGATGTTGAATTCGTTACCGAACTCGGTGACGGTGGCTGCAGATTCACCTTGGTTGATACCGATGATGGCGGAACGGCCGTTATACTTCATACTCGTGCGCTGCAAATCTGGCATCTCGACCCGGCAAGGCCCACACCAGCTTGCCCAAAAATTGAGCACCACCGGCTGCCCCGCTGCACCATTCCGATCAATCACCTCACTCAGCGTAATCGACTCACCAACTGGTGTTTGCAGCGTGAAATCCGGCGCAAGATGCCCCACAATGGGCGCTTCAGTCAGCGTGATTGGGCCTGACACTATTTGTGGCGGTGTGCGCGAAACAAAAATCCACGTTGTTCCCAGCAACGCCGCTATCATCAACAATCCCATCCATTCAAATCGTGTTTTGAACATGAGCTAAATTTTATCCTGATCGTGCAGCTTTGTGCGTAAGTTGGCTCACTTTTTATGACGGCGTGGAGGCTTTAGCCGGAACGTTCCGGCTAAAGCCTCCACGCCGGGAAGATCATTTTTGTGTTGGTTCAATACTTGTAAGGCCAATTATCGGTTGCGGGCCTACAATTTCCGGGGAACCGGTCAAATCGTAGACCATCGCGCCATCAACATGAATTGGAACCAGTTCACCAAGTGGAAGTTCACCAGGCACAATGACTAATCCATCAATTTCTGGGGCATCTCGATAAGAGCGGCCAACGCTGACGCCATCTCCATGCCCTTCAATCAGCACGGGCAGCGTTTTGCCTACCTGCGCCTGATTCTTGGCCAGGGAAATGGGTTGTTGCAGCGCCATCAATGCTTCTAAACGTGCATCTTTTACTTCGTCAGGTACCTGCCAAGAGACGGTTGCTGATGGCGTGGATGCTTCGTAGGAGTAAGTAAATGCGCCGACTCGATCAAACTGTAAATCAGACACAAACGTCTTTAATCCTTCAAATTCTTCATCCGTTTCACCTGGATACCCGACAATAAATGTGGTGCGGATGGCAATATCGGGAATGGCCGTGCGCAATTTTTCAACAGTGCCATAGACCCACTCAATATTCGCCGGACGTCGCATCCGTTTTAGCGTTTCACGGTGGCCATGCTGTAAAGGAATATCAAGGTAGTTGACAATTTGCGGCGTGGTCGCCATCGTTTCAATCAGCTCATCTGTGACATAGCCCGGATAAGCGTACATGATGCGAATCCAGGGGATGTCGGGCGCGGCTTTCACAATTTCTTTGAGCAGTTTGCTCAGGCCGTTCTTGATGCCCAAGTCTTGCCCGTAGTCGGTGCTGTCCTGCGCAATAATCAGCAGCTCTTGAATGCCTGCCGCTTGCAAAGCAACTGCTTCGGCCACAATGGAGGCCATCGGACGGCTGACGTGTGTGCCTTTGATTTGAGGGATGGCACAAAATGCACAGGGTCGCCGGCAACCATCGGATATTTTAAGGTAGGCGCTGCGTCCTTGAACGGCCGTTCTCAATACCCCTTTTTCATCTTTCCCCACCGTTGTTGCTTCATCTGGCAGGTGGTAAAGGGGTTGCGGATGCTTGCGGCGGCGCAATTTACGCACAAACGGCACAATATCCTTCCAGCGCCGCGTGCCAAGCACGCCATCGATCCCAGGCACCCATGCTACAACCTCATCTCCGTATCGCTGTGATAGGCAGCCAGCCGCAATCAGCATTTGATTTTTTGACTTGAGTTCGGCCAATTCTTGTAAAGCTTCAATCGACTCTTGGCGTGCGCTTTCGATAAACCCGCATGTATTTACAATCAACACGCTGGCATCATCCGGATCGTTGACGCCATTAAAGCCGTTTTTATGCAGCAGCGCCGCCATGCTTTCTGAATCAACCGTATTTTTGCTACAGCCTAAGCTGAGCATAAAGAACTGTTTTTTCTGTTTTTGTTTGCTCATGGAGGATATGGTACTAAAAATTAAGCAATACATGCTTAATTTTTAATTTGTTGTACGCCAGAATTCTTCGACGCTTTCTTGGAAGCCACCATCACCCAAACGACCTATTTCGACTTCATTTATTGTAACAATCACGCCCCGCGCATTACCTGTATTGATTCTGGCTTCTTCCTGAGCTACCCATTCATAAGGTTCATCAGTTGGTCGAGTCATGCCGCTGAATAGCACATTGCCATCAATGGTGACTTCCATCCAGGATCGTTCAGTAATATCAACCCGCAATTCGATAGTTTCCATCGTGGCGGGAAGGCGTGGGCGAGGTGGCGATGTTGGGGTGGGTATAATGTTGCGTCCCGTGGAAGAAATGACGCTGCTGGGTTCAAGCTCAACTGCGCCCGCGCTTGCTTCATCAGGTGTTTCTTCCTGATTGTTGAGCAAGTTAGACATTGCATCGTTGATGCTTTCCGTCAGTGCTTCTGTGTTGCTATTATCACCAAATAGGCGAGGGAGGAATTGACTGCCAACCAGATATAGGGTTACGAGTAAAGCAATAATAATCAAGAGGCGAACAACGGATTCTGCACTTCGCCCACTGCTAACTTCTACTTCCATGTTGACCGGCTCAAAGAATGGCTGGTCTTCCATTTGTTGCAATGGGGTTTGTTGTGAAATGCGAGGTTCTTCGCGAGTCGTAATCGATCTAGCGGGTTGTCGCTTACGTTGGTTTTTGTTGACTTCGTATCGATCCAGCAAAGGTTTCGGATCGAGACCTAAGAATCGGGCATAGTTGCGCAAGAACCCCCGTACATGAACCGGGGTCGGCAAAACAGCATAATCACCGTTTTCTAACGCTTCGAGAAAACGGGAATTGATGCGAATGTCACTTTCAACTTCGGCCAGCGTGAGGCCCTTTGTTTCACGCGCCTCACGCAGGATATGCCCGAGTTCATTCATTTGTTTTTTTAGGATTCAGCTTCTACTGGTTCAGCTTCTTCCACAACTTCTTCAGTAACTTCTTCTGCAACCGCTTCAACGACTGCTTCGTCATCACCATCTTCAGATTCGATGACGACAGTGAATTCTGGTTGGAATTCACCACTCAAACGAACGACGACAGGATGTTCGCCGAGTTGACGCAGCGGCTCAATACCAACCTTGCGGCGGTCGAGTTCGATTCCCAGTGTTTCATTTAACTGGTCAGCGATTTGTGACGTGGTGATGGACCCGTATAGTTTGCCATTTTCACCAGCGCGAGCGGTGAAGGTGAGGCGAACGTCTTTAATTTTAGCGGCCAGCGCTTCATACTCGGAACGGATTTGTTCGCGACGAGCTTCTGCTTTTCTGCGCCATGCTTCTGCCTGTTTCATCATCCCAGGGGATGCTACGACAGCCAGGCCTTTGGGAATGAGGAAGTTACGGCCGTATCCATCTGATACGTTTTGAACTTCACCGGCCATCCCAAGATTATCTACATCAATTTTTAACAGCACTTTCATAGCTGGTTTCTAACTCCATTTTCTAAGTTTTGCAGCCTGCGATGTTATCAAAGTGGGCTGATTTTGGCAACTTATTGGTGATTTAAATAAATTGTTACATTATTTTCCCGGAAACTTTAAATCAACGTCTCTAGCAAAAACTACATTTTAGCTTCCGGGAAAGTCGATAAACTTTATTAACAGTGTGATTTTTGAATGATGCTCAATTATACCGCACTTTCAGATGTGTAAACCTCATCCATAGCCGAAAGCAAATCGCCCAATTCCACCACCTCTTCCGTGATTTCTTGGCGCAATCGTTTGGCTCGACCACTGTCAATATCTTTCACATCGACGAGCATCGTTTGTGAATAAATGGTGCTGAGGTGGACGAGTGAATTTTCCAATTGCAGTCTGGCGCGTTGTAAGGTGTCATCAAGTGCATTCAACGTTTTGAGCTGGCGCTGCATACTTTCCAGCGTTGCTTCAATTTGCTCAATGACGGCAGGATTATTTGCCTGTTGTAGTTGTTGGTTTAGTTGGCTAACTCGTGATTCTGTTCGTTTTCGGTCACGTTCCAGAATTTGTTTTTCTTGCTGCTGCCGATCGATACGTTTCGCCAGATCGTACATGTTTTCAATCCATTCGTCGATTTGACTGGCAGTTTGTGACAATTCATCTTTGATCATGTCGTTTTCACGATCACGAATCGCATTTTCAATGCGGCTGCGATAGTCGAGTGCTTCGTTGATTTGTTGTTGTAACCGTTTGTCTTTAAGTTTTTCGGGTTTAAATTCTCGCCGCAATAAACCGGCGACTACTTTTTGCCCAAACTTTGGATCGAGCATACTGCTGATCACCAAACCAGCTTCCGCAACTGTGCCACCCGCCATCCAGCCCCACCAGGGAATGAAATCTACTATATTGTTTCCAAAAAGGGCGAGTAAAAGTGTCAATGAGATCACAACGGCACTTTCCCATCGCAGAAATGCTTCTTGGATGATGGCGCGTTGTGCTTTTTTTTCTAGGGCTTCCCGTGCTCTTGACATGTTTAATTCTTATATAAAATAGAAATCATTGATAAATTTTTACGGTCCTCATGGGTTATGAGGGCTGCATTTTTTGTTTTGTTGCTTGAATGAGCTGATCCAGTTGGTTTTGTGTGTCTGGATGGGTTGCCCGTTCTCGTGCAGATTGTAACACATCCAGGCTGCGTTGGTAGAATCCAAGTTGTGCATAACCTTGTCCGAGGTAACGTTGGTAGACTAAATTAGTGGGTTCTTTGGCGGCGGCATGCTGCCAGTGAAGAACGGCCGTTGCCCACAAACCAGCATTGGCAGCTTCTTTTGCCGTTGTATGAAAATCAGCCCCCGTACGCATTCGCTTGCCGATGATAGCAATGTGTTGTACAGGCACCTGAGCAAAGTCTGGTGCAACCAGAAAAATTGCATGGATCAAGGCGGCCGCTACTGCTGCGAGGCGGAACGTGCGCAGGAATCCGCCAAACCCTCCAGAAACACCGCCGAGGAAATTTGCGATGGATGCGTCGAATCCGACAAGTAGATTGTTTGTGATAGCTGGTGGCAGAAAAAATTGCACAATTGCGACTGCTAACATCAAAATCAAAGCAATCAATGTAATGGTAAATGACCAATTTTGTCGGAAATAAGCCCCGACCCCGAACCCAGTGAACAATACCGTTAGCAGGCCATTAAACAGTGCGGCAAGTAGACTGTCTAAAAAAACGATGCTGAAAAAGATGTGAAGCAGACTAATTAAACTGATTCCAAATAGCAATACCCAAAAAATGACTAAATTTGAGCTGGGTGTAGCGTAGCGAAATCTGTTAATAATAATACGCCGTTTGCATTGAGGGCACTTTTCATCTTCTCGGGTTACTTGAGCAGCGCAATAAGCGCAAATATTTTCCTCTCGGGACCAAACGTCATCGTATTGGGTTTTAGCTACAAAGCCAACGTCACTTTTTTTATGCGCTGGGGTCGGGTCTTGCCATTCCCATTCTTTAACCTGGCGTTCAGGATAGAGAACCGCAGCGGCGGCTGAAAGGGGGGGGAGTTCTTTGTGAACGGCCGTTTTTTGTTCGTCTGACTCTGAAACAAAGACCTCATCCTCTTCCGCAACAGCATCTAGCTGATCAATGTCTACACCTAATTTGAGCAGCCCCTTCCGTGCCAACTGGTTTTCTGGGTTGATAGAAAGGACATTTTCTAAACAAGTACGACGCTCTTTTTGAGAAGTGACAGCGCCACTTAGCCAGAGCCACGCCTGTTCATTGCGTTCATCCACTTTGATAACCTGTAACAACAGCTTCCGGGCATTTTCCCGGTCTCCTGCTTTCAAGGCTTTCATGCCAGCTTGCAACCATTGGCGAGATTCTGATCTAGACATTTTATGACAAAGAAAGCCGGAAGAGAATTTTGTTCTCTTCCAGCTTTGAATTTTGAGTTGTATTGAGAATTTACTGAGGGAACGTTCGTTATTAAGTAAAGGTCTTTATCAATTCGTGTGCTGCTGACCGTTTAAAATATTAGTTTGTTGTTTTTCGGTAGGCTACAACAGATATCAATAGGGAACGGATAAAGAAAGCGGATTTTATCCGTTCCTTATTGATATCCGCTTTAGCCATCATCACATCAAAGAATATGCACGCAATGATATTGAGTTGGTAAATCGTAATTGTGTTTTCAAACACACTATTTGTTGAAGACCCTTAAGTTATTACTATATTGGTGTATTGATTTCGACTAATATACCAATACACCAATATACAAAATCCAAGTGTTTCCGAACGCACCCTTAGCTGCTTGATTCAGCAGCTTCATCTTCACTTTCTTCAAATGAGGGAGTTGCTGATTCACTTAAACCCAGGCGACGTTTGCGTTCTTCTAGCTGCATATCTAGCTCAGATTTGCCAAGCACATCGTCCATTTGACTGTCCAGGCGATCCGCATACATTTCACTCTGTGCTGTCGCTTTATCTAGCCGTGAACGAATTGACTCACCCAACCTAGCAATATCTGCGTCACCAACACCGGTTAGATCATCCAAACTCTTGATAGCTTTAACCGTCTTTTCTTTGGATTTAGCTAGCCGCATCAAAGCTTCTAATTCGCGCTGCTCTTCGCGGATGGTTTGCAGCTTTGCTTGCAGCTTCAACCGTGCATTTTTGAGAGCGTCATATTCACGCTGCTGCCGCACCCATTGTTCATGGTATTGTTCTTGAAGGCGCCGGTTGGTATTTAATTCATTTTGGGCAGCGCGGGCCAAGTCTGTTTTGCCTTGCATTAAGAGGGTGTCAATATTACGATCAAACTTGTCTGCTTTTTTCTTGTACTCTTTGTACTTCCGCTCCATTGTTTTGACTTCACCACCAACGGTTGCGGCCGCATCTTCAAGTTCATCCAGATTATTTTCTGCATCTCGGATGTATTGTTTCATGACGGCGACGGAGTTTTTCTCAAGCGCCTTATCAACCATAGAATGTAGGTTTGCCTGAATGAGTGTTTGCGTTTTTTCCAATATAGAGGCCATTTAAGTTTTCTCCTTGAATTGGCTTGTGGTCTTGTTAACGATTAATACGTTGAAATGTGAATAATGGTGTGGATATACGGCCGTTATTCGACCTCCCCCCCATTGTAAAACAACGATCATAGATTTCAAAGTTTCATTTGGTGAAATTGAGAGATCGTTTTTATCAATCCCCTACTCATTATACGCTGGCAGCATAATCGTAAATTGGCAACCCTGATTTTGGTCGTTTTTTACTGAAATAGAACCATTATGCAAATCAATATACCCTTTGGCAATACTTAAATTTGGCCCTAATTCAATTGAGCGAGAAATAACATTATCAATACTTGACGACAAGAAATCCTGCACAGTTGCATAGATTTCAGAAGGCAGCGGCGTTGCAAATTGAATAGTTATATAAACTTCATCACTATTTTGAGAAACAGAAAAGAAAATATCTTTATTACTCTTTTGTTCAGTACAATAGCGTACACCAACTTCAATCAAACGGCGAATGCTATCTGAAAAAGTCGATATATCACCAAAAACTGGCGATACAGATGGGTCCATTTTCGTAAAATGAACCTTCACTCCCTCACTCGCCAACTTGCGTTCATGAATAAGTGCAAACTCAGATAATAAAATCCCAATATTGGGTATTTTTTGTGTTTGTAAACTATAAGCTAGCTTAGCTTCACCTGTCTTTAATTCAGCCAGCGACATCAAGTCTTCAATTACCCGTTTGAGCCAGGTGCTGCCGATTTGAATGCCACGCAAAGAATTTTGTAGCTCTACACCCGTTTGTACATCTTCTAAATCATCAGCTAATTTGCCCGTGTATTCGCTTACAAATGAAAGTGGTTGGCGAAAATCTGGCGTGACAAGATTTAGAATACTTTGTTTTAAGACATCAAAATTACGGCCGATAATACTTTGTAATCGAAATCTCCTATCCAACTGAGATTTTACAAACTTCAATAGAACATCGCTGTCATAGGGTTTCGTAATATATTCATCTACACCACCAATAAACGCCTGATTTTTATCCGCAGGCTCCCCACGTGCTGTTAAGAAAATGACCGGGATATGAAGCCAGTCAAGATTTTTTCGTACTTCACGCAGGAATTCAACCCCCGACATTTTAGGCATCATAATATCGGATATGATCAAATCAGGTAATCGCTTTCGCAATATCTCAAGCCCTTCAACTCCGTTCGAGGCAGTCAGTACATCAGGCTCATACTCATCATCCATTGTTTCGAGTAAATCTTCTAATCCTGCTAAAAGATTATGATCGTCCTCCACTGCCAAAATGGTCGCTTTTTTTCTCGTTTTCCCAATGCGGTCTGTCGAGATTGTCGGTTGATCAACTGTTCCAGCATAGATTGGCAAATATATTGTGAATGTGCTGCCTTGCCCAACCTGACTTTCAAACTCAATCCATCCTTTATGTAATTTAACAATGCCTTCAGCAATTGTTAAACCAGTTCCCGCGCCTTGCTGCTCGGTAGATGCTCGATTATATTGAAAAAAGAGGTCAAATATTTCATTCTGTATGTGATCTGGCAATCCTATTCCCTCATCTTTTATTTCGATAAGGATGTTTTTTTCATTGGCAGATACGGAAACATAAACCGTCTTTGTTTGCGTGCTGTCGGCAGAAAATTTTATGGCGTTATCCAAAATTCGCCTGATAGCATTGTGCAAGCCATCACGTGTGCCCCAAGTGGTTGGTAGCTCTGGGGCACACAGAAATTCAAGTTCGACATTACTGGATTTTGCTTTTAATTTGACTTGCCGGATTGCTTCCTGGACAAAGTCTCCAATGTCTGGTATTGGTTTGCCATCTCTATCAAAATGTGCTTCTGTTTCACCACTCATTAATGAAATAACTTGCAAGAAATCTTCAACCAAACTCGATAAGCGAATACACCCAGCTTGAATTCCGCGTAAATACCCCTGATAATCAACTTCATTCCCTTGCCTATTAACCCCATCCTCTAACATTTCATAATAAGCCGTAACATAAGTTAGAGGTGTGCGAAACTCATGATTGAGTACTTGCAAAATGTGCTTTTTTAGGTCTTCAATATGTTGATGCTGCAAAGCGCGCAGCTTGAGGCTGCGGTGCAGTTGTGTTTTTATTTGCTCAATAAATGTATCTGAATCAAATGGTTTTGTGATGTATAAATTGGCACCGCTGAGACGACCTACTTCATAATCCCCTTTTTCCCCTTTTGCAGTTAGAAAGATAAAAGGGATTTGCAGCCAGTTGATATTTTTACGAATTTCATGAAGAAATTCATATCCTGTCATCCGGGGCATCATAATGTCTGAAATGATCAGATCAGGGGTTGGCGTGTGGGTACGAATCAGTTCTAGGCCAGCCAAGCCGTCATAAGCGGTTAGAACAGACGCCTGGTAGACGGTGTCATCTGCTTGTAAAGGGGTCATTTCAAGGAGGTCTTTAATACCGTCCAGCATTGACGGGTCATCTTCGACTAAGAGAATTGTGATAGTTGGTTCTTCCATTTCAACACCTAACATAGATCATGAAAACTACACGGAGAACTATCGTGAATGCACTTGATTATAGCATATCCTTGTTTTATTTTAGGATAATTGGGTAATGAGAGTTTGGTCCTGTAGCGAAGTTGGAAGCATATGATAACAAACGGGGTTATGTAAAAAAGCAATAGTATAACCCCGTTTGTTGTTAAGATTTATGTCTGTCGAAGTCGTCTGGCTGCAATTAAAACTGCCACTAATAATAGCCCTATGCCCAATGTACCCCAAGTTTCTAAGCCTGTTTGCGGTAATACATCATCTTTACCAGGAGAAGATGCGGTGGCGGCAGGAATTGGTGTTGCGTCGCCGTTTTCACTGATGGGTTCATCCGTTTCTTGAGGAGGAGCAACCTCATCCTCTGTTGCTTCAGCTACGCTCGTGCCAGATGTGTTTGGCGTGGGGGTATCTTTGGCTGCTATCACAACGGGGGTTTCCGTCGGTGTGGCTGTATCCGGTATGGTCGTTGCCGTCGCTGTTTGGGTTGCCGTTGCTTCAGGTGTATTGGTTGGCAATGCAAGTGCTAAATTGGTAGCCTCAATAGCGGCCGTTACGGCTTCATTTGTAATGAGGATGACGGCATTCGTGGCTGCGATTGCTTCTGCTTCTGGATTTTCTGCATTGCCATTTTGGAATAAAAATATTAATGAACAAGCCGCTGCTGCTATAAAAATAGTAAATAAGGTAGCGGCCGCTATTAAAAATGGCCGACGGCTTGGGCTGCTCGATTCCTCTTCGAGGATGAAATCATCATCTGTCATAAATTCCTCCGTGAATGTAACCGTTATTGTTTAATTCTAGTACTGAAGCAAAATCTTTTGACGAACATATAGTTGGAAATTTGCTTCAGTTTAAGTGTTTCGCCACATCATGTTTACCCATCAATGTTTGTTTGGCGAAACACTAGATAAACAAATCTATATTTGCGGTTGGTACAAACATTTCCTGACCATCTGTTTGCCTGACGATTGCACCATTTACCTTTATGCCACCAACCATGTTCTGTTTGTTGTTCAATAATTTTGCAATGATACCAATCTGACTTTGATAAGGTGGTTTTACAATTCGAACCAAATCCCCAACGGCTAAAGGTTTATTATAGGGCGATGATTCGATTTTGGGTACACCTGGTCGTGGAACAATTATTTCTGGTCTCTCGCCAATAACCGGATTGTATTCAGTGAATAGAGATACATCTTCATCTACCAGTTCATGTAAAAGTTGATAGATGGGTTCTGCCATATATTGTTTGCCAATGCCGTCGGTGAGGATGACGGATAACCCCAGAGAAGCGGCTGTTTCACAAATATGAGCTGGCATACTACCTGCTATGAGGCCACGCACATTTTGATCGGCTAAATTGGCCAGGAGTTCTGAATCATTGATAGTGCCAGCCGCTAAGACAAGGTTCGTTAGATTATCTGGGATGTTTTCGGCTTGCATGAGGCCATTGGGCTGGTCTGCGGTCAGGTGCAATGCTCCCATTGTGATATCACCAGTGGCCCACACTGCCTGGATTAATGCACCAACGATTTCCAGGGAGACACCCTGATTGGTTTCGTAGTTGATCACGCGCCCGTGAACCATTGCTCGTAGTTCAAACCAATCTGTGGTTTGTTTAAGGATAAGACGGCCGTTTTCCACCGCCACCACCTCTCCATCAATCGGAGACACTATTTCCTTGCTACCAATCACCCTTTTTTTTGCGGCTAAGACAGATTCTTGATTAACAGATTCCCCTAGATTTACCTGTAATTTTTCTGGAAGCTCATCTGGGTCAACGTTTAGCATATTGCTCAAAGGTAGCACAATAAATTTTGTGGCGATTGGCGTGCGTGCCAATACATTCATCGGCGGTACTTCCTGACCGACCCGCACAATCACCTCTCCTTCTTTGGGTAAAAGGCGTTTGCGTCTAATACGCATTAAAGGTTGCAAAACAGTTGTCTGTGCGAATTGTTTCATTATTCACCTAATGCACGCAACCACTGTTGCATAAGCTGGTCTTGCGAAATATTTTTTCGAGTCAAATTTACGGGGCGACCTCGAGCATCGATAATGATGCCCAATGCGCCACCGTGTAATGTGACGGTTTTGTTTTTACCGGGTCCAAAGCCAATATCTAAACGGCGGGTTGGTTTAATGGTTACTTTGGCAGTTTGCCCTGGTGGAAGAGGGAGTAAATTAATATCACCAAAATCCACAGCCAGCTCAAGTCTTTCTGCATTATCTGTTTCCATGACAACCGTCACTGCTTTTTGTCCAATGTTCACTTTACCGCTGGGTGCAATCACCCAACCCACATTAACAAGGACCCCGTTTTCCAAACTTTGAACAACAACCAGTGGATTGTGTGGTGATAATTGACCTAATGCCGGAAGAACATCATGTTTGTCCAACACAATCGAAAAGATGCCTGTCGGTTCAATCGCGTCTAGCAATGTTAAGACGGCTTGACCTATCTCAGGTGTGTTTGTTATCGTGGCTCCTCGGGCGACAAGTAAGCGGAAAGGAGGGGGAGCCGTTGTGCCATCTTTACCCAAAACTGCACAGCGAATAAGTTCGCGGGCAATCGCCTGCTCCATGAAAAGCGCTTTTGCATCCATTGGGATTGCATGAGGCTGTAAGGCTTTGTTATGAACGTAATCAAGAATATCTTCATCACTTGTCGGTGTTGGCAGCCATCGACTGATAGAAAGTGGTGAAACTTGAGACAAGATGTTTGCAACAGGATGTCCCATTCCAAGATCGGTGTGAACATTAATATCAATTTTATCGTTTATTGCAGTTACTGTTGTCAATGTACTGCTGCCAATATCTATGCCTAACACATCCGACTGGTTTAACGCTGCCATATATTCAACTACGGCAGCAAAGGCGTGTGCTGTTGGTGTAAATGGGTAAAAGGACCATTCTAAAACTTCGCGCATCCCTGACAGAGACTGTATTTTTACTGTTTGATACAGTTCCTTTAATACGGCGATAGCACCCTCTAAGCTTTCTGTTGTTAATGTCGGATTGAGGTTGTCGGCGACATGAACTGTTGCTTCCGACCCAAAAATGGTTGTAATTTGTTCACGTAATTCTTTATTACCTGCATAAAGAATGGCAGGATTTTCAGGGGTATCACTTAATTTCATCCCCAAGTACACAGTGTTTACAATTTCCAGCAAACGAGTAGCAGCACCACCATCTGTTCCACCCGCGATGAATATGATGTCTGGTTGGGCTTCAATAAACGCTTGCAGCTGTTCTTCCTCACTGCGTGAGTCAGTTGGACTAAATTGGCAGACAAGATTTGTATAATTTGTGTTTAGAACGCGATGGGCAGCTTGTAGACTAACGTTGTCAGATAAACCAATGACCATTGTGTCGAGGCGGGGGGCGGCGCTGAAAACGGCCGTAAAAAAATCAACCCCTGTGCCATCACGACGAGTCGGGCGAATAATATCGCCACGAGAATTCATGAGTTTGCGGCCTGTTTTGTCCATGATGCGTCTAATAGCGTGCTGAATGCCCTGGCTGACATCGGCCCAAGGTTCACGAATCGTTGTCGGTACGGTGGCTGTCGCAAGTAACCGGTAACTACCAGCCACGACATCAATTAAACTGATTGTTGTATTGCTGTTGCCGACATCCGCGACAAGATACGCATTTTCTGCAATCGTTTCTGGCGGGTTGTTATTGTTTGGTTCACTCATGATAATCGTTGTAGAAACTCATTCAGAAAATATCCGACACGATCTGATAAAAGAATGATGCTTGTGTTAAAAACGGCGGCAAATAAAACGCCAAATGTAATCGTAATCAGGACTTTTCCCACAGTTGTGATGGCTTGTCGCCACGCAGGTTGTTTCCAATTGCCGCTGGGGTCGGTGCGCCCTGTAAATTGGAAAGCGAGCAAGGTGCAGGCGGTA
>QQUD01000440.1 GCA_008501785.1 Chloroflexota bacterium | reverse complement strand
CCGAGGTCGTTTTGATGGACTTGCAATTAGCCGATAGTAGCTATGACGGCATTCAGGCCACGGCCCTTATCCGGACGCGTTTTCCGCATATCCGCGTGATCATTCTCACCAGTTTTTGCGAAAAAAGCCTGATTGAACAGGCGCTCCAGGCCGGGGCTGTCGGCTTTTTGATGAAGGATGTTTCGATGGCAGATCTGGCGCGGGCTATCCGGGAGGCCAGCCCTGATCACCTTGTTTTGGCTCAGCAAGCGACGCAGGTGATGTTGAAACCTGCCGCTTCTCCAGTTTTCCTGGATGGGAAACCATTGACCCCCCGCCAGAAGGAAGTCTTAAGTTTGCTGGTCATCGGGTATAGCAACCGGGAAATTGCGCAGAAGCTCAATGTCCGCCTGCCCACGGCCCGTTTTCACGTGAGCAGTATTCTGGCGAAGCTAGGTGCGGCCAACCGCGCCGAAGCGTCCGTTATCGCTGTGCGCCAGCGTCTGCTGGAATCTGATTAGTGAGTCCACTGAAGAAAGCTCACGCAAAGGCGCAAAGACGCAAAGTTACCAGAGAGCAAAATCTGTGCCATCTGAGAAATCTGTGGTTTTTTCAAGAAACTCATTAGTCTCTCCTAACCCTCTCCCCAAGCATTTCCCCTATACAAAGATCTAGGATGGCACTAAACACCTGTCTGATGTTTTCGGCGACGGGATCGTTTATGCTGTATGACAGTTCGGTTTTTCAAAATTATCAGGCCGTACTACCCCGTTCAAGTAAAACGTAAAAAGTTTTCAAAATTCTTAACCACAAATTTCACAGATTGCACAGATTTTTTTCTGCTTCAAATCTGTGTCAGTCTACGAAATCTGTGGTTCTTTTTTCCGAATTCTTTTTACTGAGTAATCAGTAAAAAGTTGAAAAGGAAAAATAATGGATACAGTGCATCCTGACAGGGATCCGATCAGGCAGGCGTATATCGTCCGTATTTGGCGTAGTAAGACTGACGGACAATGGCGCATTAGCGTTCAGAATGTGGCGACAACCGAGCGACAGGATTTTGCCAATTTGGAAGCGTTGTTCCTGTATTTTCGGCAGCAAATTGGTGATACGGCCGTTAACTCCCGTGACCCACCGCAAGGCAAAGACAGCGATTAGAAGATAGGTAAATGAAATTTGTTCGTCAATATGAGGCTGTGAAGGCAACGGCATTCCTGCCCGCACAATAAGGAGAAATCTTATGTATGCAAGAATGGTAACTGTAAGTTTTAAGCTCGGAACGATAACTGAGGCGGTTGGTATTTACGAAGATTCTGTTGTACCGGTTATGCGTCAGCAGACCGGGTCTAAAGGGGCAACGTTGTTGGTTAATAAAAGTACAAATACGGCCGTTTCGACATCCTTTTGGGAAACAGAAGCAGCGATGTTGGCGGGGGAAGCCAATGGCTATTTGCAAAAAGAGATGAGTAAATTTGCGCAATTTTTTGCTGCCCCCCCAGAGAGTGCCCATTATGAGGTGCGTACCCAGATGTAAGTGGGGTAGAGGAGTTCTTTGAGCTAGAAAGGAAAAGTAAAAAGATGCGCTGTGCGGCAGATGAGAATTGTTTGTACGTATAAGGGTTTGCAGGCAACGGCCGTTCCAGCCCACCCACAAAAGGAGAAATATAATGGTACTTTCCGTTTCTAAACAAAGTGTTCACCCTGATAAATTAGAAGCACACGCAGAATGGGCACAAAAAGCCATACCGCGCATGCTTGCCGTTCCCGGTCTGGTTGAACTGCGTGCCTATCGGCCAGCCGCCGGCACAACACATATCGTTGTTACTCTGGAGTTTGCCGATCTGACGGCCTGGGCAGCCTATAGTTCAGATCCCGAGATACTGGCAATCATCGATGAATCCCGTGCCCTCCTGTCTCGCAACGAAACTGAGATTTGGGGGCCATCGCCCGTACTGCCAGAGCCAATTCGCCCTGGTGGCTAAATTAAAACCATTTTCGATACCTCAACCAAAAAGGAGAATTAAAAATGACCACAATTACCAAATCAATCGAAATAAACGCCAACCGCGACACGATTCGGCAGTATTATGCGCATCCGGTGCACACACCACAATGGGCTCATGGGCTAACATTGTGGGAACCGGATGAGTCGTGGCCCAGCGTTGGCGCGATAGCCAAGATGGGCACGAAAAGCGGCGGCATTTCGGCCGAAGGAATCTCGACCACACTCGCCTACAACGACGAGACGATGGCGCACCATTTCCGCTTCGAACCAAAACGTCTGCCGCCAATGGAGTTCTGGTTCACCTTCGAAGAGCATGACGGCAAAACGACGGTCACGCAGAAGGCCGAGTACACAATTCCGGGCAGTTTTCTCGGCAAGGCACTTGACAAGCTGATCGTGGAGCGGCAGAACGCCAGGGATTTTGAGCAGGGGTTGGTCAATCTCAAGGCGATGGCGGAAGGCAAGGGACTTTAACCGCTTTGAGTATTCAGAGGACAACGGATAAAAACGGCCGTTCGCTCACCTTCGACGCCCCACCTTAATGGTGGGAACGATTTTATCGGGCATGGCAGCTGCTAACGTCACCAGATAGACAATGCCTATGTTTATTCTGTTGGAAAAGGGTATGAACTTCTGGATCAAGGGTATCCTGGAAAAAAACGTCGGCAGGTATGCGCATCGATCTGAGACAGCAACCTTACCCAGATGCGGTGGATGATCACTGGCAAGAAGAGGGACTCCCGCAGCCCACCGGAAGACACAGCCAGTGACGATGGATAATGAATGACTCAGCTAAAGGAGGAGGCTTGTTTATGGCTTGAAAAAAGATAATGAGTGGTGAGGCAGGTGAAATTTGTTGGTAAGTTTGATTGGCTATTTTCTGTTTATCAAACCTACCGGATAGGGGTGGGAATACCTGATGAAAGATCGTATCGGGGTGTTTAACTTGCCCAGTTTCAGAATTGAAACGGCCGTTTATAACAGTATCCTTATACTATCTTCAGCAAGTACTTACAAGCAAATATTTTATTATTACTAATTCTATCTCTCTATTCGCTAGCCTTTCCTGTCTGGAGGGGTTTACACACGGAGGTGTTTCATGTCTTCTGAATTGGCTCGAACATATAATAATGAGCTATATAAAGCCAAGGGCTATTATTCAGCTTGGGCTCCGATTATCAGATCACCTAAATTAGGTGATTATGGACAATTCAATGATGGCGTATTTGATAATAAAGGAGACATAAGTACGCTCACAAAAGGCTTATCCAACCCAATAATTGTCGAAGAGGGAGAACCTGATAATACTCCGACAGA
The DNA here is from genome assembly GCA_008501785.1 of Chloroflexota bacterium. The sequence goes on along the minus strand of QQUD01000440.1, from coordinate 2,053 downwards.
TGCAATAGTCACTTACGGTTCATTCTCAAAAGATAAGTTCATGATAAATGCTGAATATCAAAAAGTGGAAGTTGATGCCATAGGCGACGATGATGATATCCAGTTTGGTATAACATATTCTGCAGAAAAAAATATATCCTTTGAATTTGATGCTCCTGGAGTCTATAGCATAACAATGGCAAATACCGATGAGGAAATATGGTCGGCACTTAGCAAAGTAAAAGATCATGCGGGGGATGACTGGAATACTAGCAACAAAATTGTCTACAAAGTTTACTATGCCTCTAGTTATTTTCTCATAGCTAGCCAATCGAAAGGATCAGCTTTTGATTTGACAGGGTTTGGAAATGTAGTCAGTAAATTTGATACGGGAGGGATGACTAGTACTAGTGGCGGCTTATCACTCGAAATTACCAAAGAAGTAAATGAAACAATAGTTTTATTAGCTTACGAACCGGCAATCATTGGTTTTGAACTGATGCGGTTCAAAAACAGTGGTAAAGTAGAAAAACCGTGGAAAAAATAATAAAGACTGAGATCATCTCCAGCATGAGATCAAAGTTACTGACTCTTCCCTTCAAACCGTAGTTGGTGTTTATCCAAATATGAGATTTACATAATTAAGTCATGAGGGGCTAAATATGATCGAAGTTCGGAATGATTTGGTAACACAAATGCCGCCGCAGCTTATCGAAACATTTTACTCAGCTTTTCAACAGCGCGATTATGCGGGGATGGCTGCCTGTTATCATGACGAGGTGCGTTTTTCGGACCCAGTGTTTACGGATTTGCGTGAACCGCAAGCGAAGGCGATGTGGCATATGTTGTGTGAGCGGGGTCAGGATTTACAGGTGACGTTTAGGGATGTGAAGGCTGACGGGCAAACTGGACAGGCGCATTGGGAAGCGACATACACATTTTCCACCGGACGGAAGGTGCATAATGTGATTGATGCTGAATTTGTGTTTCGGGATGGGCTGATTGTTGAGCATCGGGACACGTTTGACCTGTGGCGGTGGACACGGATGGCGTTGGGGCCGATGGGTGTGGTGTTGGGTTGGAGTCCATTTTTGCAGGGGAGGGTGAGGCAAACGGCCGTTTCCTCCCTCCAAAAATTCATCGCCAAACATCCTGAGTATCAATGAGCATCTTAACAAACATCTGGCCGCAAATCATCAACGCACACCATGCGTTGGGGCGCAGTATGCCTGAGCAGGCTCGTGCTGATTTTATGGCATTGGCTGCTAAATTTAGCGTTGAACCCGGCCGGATTTTCCACTTTGTGTATGTGGTTGAAAACTTTGATCCGAATGCGCTGTCGGTTGCGGCCTACCAGCGTCGCGATCCATTTGATGCGCCGCAGGTGGTGCAAGGCCATTTTGATCTGTGGCAAAAGTTGGGGTGGATTGAAACGGCCGTTTCCCCCACCACCTACCGTATCACCAACACAGGCCACGACATTCGCCAACAACGCTGGCAAATTACCAACCATTACATGCCGCAAGTTACCACACAACTGACAATTGAATGGGATAAACTGTTTCGCCTTCTCACTCAAGTTGTGAAGCAAACAACCCAAGCGACATATGCGCCAGCCAAACACAACTTCAACACCAGACAGACTTTTGGTCTAAAACCGCCTCACCCCATCAGCAAACCAATGCAGTTGATTGAATTTCGCATGGATTTGGGCGCTTATCGCGATGATGTGCATTTGACAGCATGGCAAGAAGTCGCCACGGATATTTCGTCGCAAGCCTGGGAAGCACTCACGCTGCTCTGGAATGGCACAGCAACGGGTCTTGACGGGGTGGCTGATACGTTGTCACGACGTGGCTACACGAAGGCCAACTATGCGGCAGCGGTGCAAGGTTTGGTTGAGAAAGGGTTAGTGGAGGAAACGGCCGTTTCCCTCACCGTCACCCCAACCGGCAAAACCCTCCGTGACAAAGCCGAATCCCTCACTAACAAATATTTCTACACCCCCTGGCAAATATCCACAAACGAAATCACCTTCCTCGCCACCCAACTCAATAATTTACAACAATCCCCA
>QQUD01000947.1 GCA_008501785.1 Chloroflexota bacterium | reverse complement strand
AATTGGAAAACGAAAATTGGTTTTGCTCGAGAGTTAGTTTCATATTGCAAGAGAATTGATAAATACGATATTTTAATCAAAAGTTTAGTAGATCAAAGACCGCAATTAGAGTGGTAGCAAATCAAATTTTTTAATGAAATGAAATATGGTCACTTTAGCTTATTTACCAAATTGAAGATTTTCGTCCTCGATTATCTTTAGAACTGACCCTATTGATTGTGTTGCTTGCTCTGACAGAAGCTTAGTTAATTTTTTCTCAGCAGCTTCAATCAAGCGAAGGCCATCTGATCTTATTCTATCTGCTTGTATTATAAAACGTTTAGATAATGGTTTCATATCAAAACCTAAGCTGATATACCCCAAATACAGAAACGGTTCATAATCTCCAAAATCTTCAAATACATCTTGAATCAAAACACTCTGAACCCACCATTTGAAAGCCTCACCCAAATTATTTGATTCATAAAATTGTATAGCTAAATAATTGCACAGATGGTATTTTCGAAAGCTATTGTTTAATCCATCTTCAAGTGCTTTTATAGCTTTATTTCGTTCCCCTTGCTTCTGATATGCCAAAGCAATCCAGCGATAAATGTGATCAAAATCCGGATGTTTTTCTTTCAATGCAAATGCTGCTTCAAGCCCCTCTTGGAGTTTGTTAGAGTTAACCAATCCAGCAATTTTCATCATTTCTGGAAATTCATTCCATGTGCGAGCATCTTCAATATGCTTAAACTTTATTAAAAGACAATCATCAACATATGGGTCTCCAGTCAACAACCCTATTCTATTTTCGGAAGAATCATTTGAAACAAGTGTCTGAGCAGGAATTGTTGATTTTCCAAACAAATTTAACTCAGGGCCTCCCGACGAGGTATAAGCATCCACATAAGCACGGGCATCAGCCTCAGCTTCAGATTTGGATCTCGCCGGACCTGCACCTAAATTTCCTCTTACATTGACATCCCAGGTCCACAGATTGTGTTTTTCGGAGTAATCGATATAGATTGAATAATCTTTATAACGTATTGTGTCCATTTTCCATCTCCTCAAAAGCATAAGAGCATTTCTTGCAACCTAAATTGTCTAACTAAAACATTTAATCCAGCCAGGATAAGTATTTATTGTCACTGATGATCGGTATTCAATTGTTCGATCTATCCTTAATGCTTTGAATTACCTCTCGTCCCAGTTTTTGATTGGCACTGTCGGTCGCTAATAACACTTCAATTACCGGAATACAAGACATATCTCCAATTTCATTGAGTAAGATTAATAATCTTTTTCGACCACGTGCTTGCTCTTTCTTTCTATATTTATCCTTTGCTTTCAATAAGTCAAGGAGTGACGATAATATCAAGGTGTTATTTTTTTTAAAACTCTCAAGAGTCAACCGCCAACTATGCTCATAATCCTCGGCATATCGCAAATAAAATAATAATCTGCTAAAGGTATCTTTTGTTCCAACCTTTGTTAATCCTTCAATAACATCTTTATTGGAATAGTTAGCATCTTTGCTAACTTCTAAAAGGACTTTCTCCTTTTCTTTTAACGTTCCATATTCTAACAAATCCTCAAATTTCCCTTCATTAATAATATGGGTAGCAATTTGTTTTTTGGTGAAATCAACTTCAAACGAATGATAAACTTCAATCAAGGCAAGTAACTCTAGCTCTTGAGGTTTTTTTGCTTGATCGTATCGTGATTTGCCCTTTTTCTCCTCCTTTTTATATTTATTGTAAAATTTCAAGAAATAAAGGCGAATACCATTTTCATCTGTAAAATCCAATATGTGGTCAACTTGATGAGTATTTTTTGATATTCTATATTTGAGGAAAATGTCTTTCAATTCGTTAATAAAGGTAGCATCAAAAAGAGACCAGGGAAATATTGCTCTTGCAAGAATGATTGAGTTTTGTTCGATGCTTTCTGGAATATATCGACTTAATATCGAATTTAAATATTCCCCATCTGGGTGTATTGGACCTTCTCTAAAAACCACTACAAGGTAAAGAGGTTCAGACCGAAATTTTGATTGCCGTGACGTCCTTCCGTTTGGTTCATTGATTAATGTGAGGTCCATGTCACATTTGGGACAAACCTGAGAAGTACCACCAGGTTTGCTTGCACAATCCCGGCAATATACTCTTGCACAATTCGGGCATTGTCCCCCTGGAGGACTATAACTCCAAACAAGGCTGAAATTTTTTGTCATTGGATTAGGCACCCAAGTGCTTTTACACTCAGCACATTCACAAAACAGATGATCTAACCTTGTATCCCCTAACACATTATTTGTAAGTCGCTCTCTTGCATTATATGTGTGACCAGAATCTTGGGATAAGAAAATGGTCAAACTAGTCAAATAATTTACATCTTTATTTTCAGAATTTTTATCTAGTGCTTTCAATAGTAGTTCAAGTGCTGTTTGAAATCGCGTCTCCTTAACAAGAATTTGGATTTGATTAGACATCTCATCAATTGAAGTCGTATTCCATTCCTGTACAGGTGGTTTTTCCCTAGCAATGTGGCTGACTGTTTGAAAATTACTTATCTCATCGACATGCAAAAGAGCTTTTTCTGCATCATGCCATAGGGGAGCATTATCGGGATCTTTTATGATTGCTTGATTAAACGTCGAAAGAGATTGACTTATCAACCCCAAGCGAAAATATGAAAGAGCCTTATTGTGGAGATTCACATTAATAGTGCTCATCTTAGTATCTTCCAATTGATCCTCAAAATGATGCTCCATAAATTGTTGGATTTTTAAGAAAGATTGCCATCTATTGCTTCGCTGCGGTATAAGGCAACCAAGGATTAATTCCTTAAGAGATGGAGCAAGTTTATTATTTTTAAGCACTTTCTTCCATGGGGTTAAGTGCATTGCATCAGTATGAAATTCCTCTCCCATTTTGTCGTAAAAAGCCAATAGGCTTTCCCTCTTTGATAATGATGAGTCATTATAAATATCTGTAGGGTAAGGCAATTGAAACGCGACCATTTCATAAAGTAATATCCCAAAAGAAAAGATATCAGATTGCTGATCTACAATTTGTCCCCGTAATTGTTCCGGTGGCATATACTCTAGTGTGCCGGTCGTTTGAATTGGAAATAAATCACCTGTGTAGTTAAAAAACTCAGATGTACCAAAATCGGTTACCTTGGCATTTCCTTCTTTAGTTATCATGATATTTTCAGGCTTTAGATCAGCATGAACAATTTTTTCCTGCTTGCGATTAATAAACTCCATCGCCGAGCAAATTTGGTAACCTAGTTTAATAGCAGTTTGCCACTCAAGTTTATTTTTTCTGTCTGTGATTAAGTTTTTTAAATTTTTGTGAAACCCGTCATGGATATATTCCATGAAAAGATACGGTTGTTCATCTATAAGTTCTACAATATGTGGCATAACTAAATGAGGATGAGGTTTTAAGCCCAACCAAAGAACAATTTCTTTCTTAAAGTTTTCAACATGTGTTACAGAATCTTTGAGTTCGGGTTTATATGTTTTTGCCGCATATTCTTCACCGGAAATTTCATCTCGCACAAAATACACGATTCCGAATCCACCTTCTTGGAAGCTGCGAACTTTGTACCGACCAAGTAATTTGTGTCCTACTTCATATCTTCCATGCAAGGGCTGGTCTGAGTGAACATTATCTAATTCTTCAGGATTCTCTGGGATTGTTGGAATATAATCGCTACACATAAAAATACTCACGTCAAAAAATATAAAGAATATCCTCTAAATTGCTTATACTTCAAAATCGCTCCAAAAAGAAAACTGCCTCCTCTAACTGTATGATGCCTAAATGTAAGTCCTCAAAAGATATGTGACAGTCTAAGAATGAAAATAAGATAGACATTGCGCATCTTTACAATATCAAATTTTCTACTTGTTGACGATGCAATCTACGATGCTCATGCATCTTTTTCCATTTGATTTATTCGTACCTAGCTGGAATCTAGCATAGGGTGCAAATATTATATCCTAACCTATTTTTCTCGAGAAAATCATCCCCAAACAGATTTTTGTGATGATTTCTACTAAAATCGACTCATTCTTGCTTAGGTTTATTTTTGCATGATTTGGTTATCTTTCACACTCCCTTTTTAATTCGCAGCCTGTAAACTAATGATGTACATATTTCTCTTCCTGACTTGTGTAGAATCGCGGGAGCTATAGTTTTGCTCAATCATAGAGGGTTTGCACCTTCGGGAGGTTGAAGTTGTTGCACTCGTTTATTCGCTTTTGTGTACAAATGGTAAATAAATATGATGTTCAAATTGGAGTGGTGCCAATAATTGGCGTTGCCGTAAAGTCTGCGTTGGCTGGACTTGTGTTGGGAATAGTGATCGTGCAGCCTTCACCTGCGTCAAAATCGCCAAAACGCAAATCTGCTAGCGGTATGTGAGACCGCCCCATGTTGCGCCAATTGGCGACACCCCCAGATGAAAATCGCCACCGAAATTGGCCCTGCTCAGGAGCAACGCTAACGACATCTGTTTTGCCATCTCCATCAAAATCACCAAATTGGAGTGTCTTGATAGAAGTACCGGGGCCGTTCAGATTGATCCAATTCGTTTGCCCAGCAGATGAGTAACGCCATTGATAGGAGCCGCCCCCCAAAGAAAGCGCATGGAAAACATCGGAACGGCGCGGCTTGCGTGCGTATTGAACGTCGGAAATTATCGGTAAATAGGGTAAAAACGAGGTTTATCTCGCCGGGGCTTTCACTATCTAAATCATCAAGGATGCGAACGCGGGTGGGGGTGATGGTGACTTCAATGGGGCCTTCTTCAAGCGGGGCGCACGGTGTGTTGGATGGGTGTGGTGATTTGGTTGGATCAACCATGAGGCCGATGGGAACGGCCGTTCCCGCCAACCCATTTGCAGCCTTACTCAGGTAAAGCAAACGGCACCACTCATGACGCGTTTGCGCAACTGCCATTCTCATCGCTGTTTGATAGCCAGTGCGATGAACATTGTCCTTGTTTCAGAAGTCGTGTGTGCGACTGGCTCCATCGGGGCAGTTTTGAAAGGGATGGCCGGCTTCACCACTAATCAACAACCGTCGCTGCTGACCCGTGTTTGTGGTCACAATCGGCACACGCGACCCTGGTTCGAAGCGCAGGCTCCAACCCGATGGCAAATCATTTTCTGAAGCGACAACGTCATCTCGCAGCAAGGCCCAACGCTTGGCCGCAGAAAATATACTCGCACTATGGTTATAATCAAACATGTTTAGCCATTGCCAGCATCGTCACCATTATTCCGCGCCATATGGCTTGTGTATCTGCCCATCTCCATTCCGCAGCCCAACCGAGAACCAACAGAACAAACATCTGCGCC